>CAKQSC010000127.1 GCA_934271725.1 uncultured Clostridia bacterium | reverse complement strand
CGACGAGTTTTACGAAAGGATTCCGCAAGTCGTTTTCGTTTCGGCAACTCCCGGAGATTTTGAACTGAAAAAAGCAGGGCAGGTGGTGGAACAACTTATCCGCCCGACGGGGCTTATAGATCCCGAAATAGAAGTTCGCCCTACAAAAGGTCAGATAGACGATATAATAAAAGAGTGCAAAGAAGCGATCGCAAAAGGCGGAAGAACGCTCATAACAACTCTTACGAAAAAAATGGCGGAAGCGCTTACCGATTATCTTAAAGAGAACGGAATAAAAACGCGGTATATGCACAGCGACATAGACACTATGGAGCGTATAGAGATAATACAAGGACTGCGAAAAGGCGAATTCGACGTGCTTGTCGGAATTAACCTTTTACGCGAAGGGCTTGATATTCCGGAAGTGCGGTTAGTCGCCATAATAGACGCGGACAAAGAGGGATTTTTAAGAAGCGACAGAGCGCTTATTCAGACGATAGGCAGGGCGGCCAGAAACTCGGAAGCAAAAGTAATAATGTACGCGGACGTTATGACGGACAGTATGAAACGCGCGATAGACGAAACGAACCGCAGAAGAGCCGTTCAGAAAGAGTATAACGAAAAGCACGGAATAGTGCCGAAAACAATAGTAAAGCCTATCGTAAACACGATAGAGATAACCAAGAAAGCGGACAGAACGAAAGATATAAAATTAAAAGATATTCCCGACGAAATAGAGAAGTTGAAGGCTTTGATGAAAGTCGCTTCGGCAAATCTCGATTTTGAAAGGTGCATAGAACTTCGGGACGCCATCGCTAAACTCAAAACGAGATTAAGGAAATAAAATGCAGGATTATATAGTAGTAAAAGGCGCAAAAGAGAATAATTTAAAAAACATCGACGTAACCATACCGAGAAACAAGTTGGTAGTGTTCACGGGGCTGTCGGGTAGCGGTAAATCCACTCTTGCATTCGACACGATTTTCGCCGAGGGGCAAAGAAGATATATGGAAAGCCTGTCAAGTTACGCCCGAATGTTTTTGGGGCAGATGCAAAAACCGGACGTAGAAAGCATAGACGGGCTTTCCCCTGCGATTTCGATAGATCAGAAAACGACTTCCAACAACCCGAGGTCAACCGTCGGAACGGTTACGGAGATATACGACTATTTAAGGCTTTTGTATGCGAGAGTAGGCGTTCCGCACTGTCCCAAGTGCGGTAAGGAGATTCGTCGTCAGACGGTGGACGAGATTTGCGACAAAGTAACGGCTAAACCGCAGGGAAGCAAGATTATGGTGCTTGCTCCCGTCGTAAGAGGCAGAAAAGGCGAATACTCGAAACAGATAGACGGGTATCGCAAAAGCGGGTTCGCAAGAGTCGAAATAGACGGCGTCGTTTACGATTTAAGCGAGGAAATAACCCTCGATAAAAACGTAAAACACAACGTAAACGTAGTCGTGGACAGACTTATCATAAAAGATGGCATACGGCAAAGACTTAACGACAGCATAGAAACGGCTATAAAACTCGCGGAGGGGCTTGTGTCCGTCGAGTGCGACGGTAAAACGGAACTTTATTCCACCAAATACGCATGCCCCGATTGCGGTATAAGCATAGAAGAGTTGGAACCGAGAATGTTCAGTTTCAACAACCCGTTCGGCGCGTGCCCCGAGTGCCACGGGTTGGGATTCAAAAACAGAATAGACGAAAAGAAAATACTCGCCAACGCGGATAAGTCTTTAAACGAAGGCGCGCTTTCCATAACGGGCTGGAACCTCGATTCGGCGGAACTCGCAAGAATGAGATTTAAAAGTCTTTCCGAGCATTACGGCTTTTCGATGGACGTTCCCGTAAAAGATTTGCCCAAAGATATACTTAATATAATTCTTTACGGCAACGGCGGTGAAAGAATTAAAATGCGGTATGCGAGCCGTACGTTTACAAGCGAATATAACAGCGCGTGGGAGGGAATAATTCCAAACCTCGAACGGCGTTACGCCGAAACGACTTCCGACTATACGAAAGCGGAAATAGAAAGGTATATGGTAACTCTTCCGTGCGATACGTGCCACGGCAAAAGACTTAAAAAAGAAAGCCTTGCCGTAACCGTCGGCGGTAAAAACATAGCGGATCTTACGGAACTTTCGGTAGTTAAAGTTTTGGAGTTTTTAGACGGGCTCGAACTTACCGACACGCAAAAACTGATAGCGAAAGATATAATAAAAGAGATAAGAGCAAGACTCGGTTTCCTTAAAGACGTAGGTCTTTCTTATCTTACTTTAAGCCGTTCGGCGGGTACTCTTTCGGGCGGAGAAGCGCAAAGAATAAGGCTTGCCACGCAGATAGGAAGCGGTCTTACGGGCGTTTTGTATATTCTCGACGAGCCGAGCATAGGACTTCATCAACGCGATAACGAAAAACTGCTTGCGACCTTAAAGCGTTTAAGAGATTTAGGAAATACTTTGATTGTCGTCGAACACGACGAGGACACTATCCGCTCGGCTGATTTTATCGTCGATATAGGCAGGTTTGCGGGCGTCAACGGCGGTACCGTCGTCGCCACGGGAACGCAGGAAGATATAATGAACTGCAAAGACAGTATCACGGGCGATTTTCTTGCGGGCAGAAGAAAGATAGAAGTGCCGTCGGTAAGAACGCCCGTCGGCGAAAGATTTTTAACCGTTAAAGGAGCAAGACAAAACAACCTCAAAAACATAGACGTTTCCGTTCCCGTGGGACTTATAACCGCCGTAACGGGGGTTTCGGGTAGCGGAAAGAGTTCTCTCGTAAACGAAGTTATTTACCCGAAACTTGCCAACGAACTCAACGGAGCAAAGGTAAGAGAGGGGCTGTATTCGTCTTTCGAGGGTATCGATAATTTCGATAAAGTGATAGCGATAGATCAGTCGCCGATAGGGAGAACGCCAAGGTCGAATCCCGCAACGTATACGGGCGTGTTCTCGGCGATAAGAGATTTGTTCGCTTCCACGCCGGACGCGAAGGCAAGAGGGTATAAGTCAGGCAGATTCAGTTTCAACGTATCGGGCGGAAGATGCGAAAACTGTTCGGGCGACGGTATCATAAAAATAGAAATGCACTTCTTACCGGACGTATACGTTCCGTGCGAAGTCTGCCACGGCAAAAGATATAATAACGAAACGTTGCAGGTGAAATACAAAGGCAAAAACATTGCCGACGTTCTCGATATGACGGTAGACGAAGCGGTAACCTTTTTTGAAAATATTCCCTCGATATACGGCAAGATAAAAACCTTGCAGGAAGTAGGACTCGGGTATATAAAACTCGGACAGAGTTCAACGACTCTTTCGGGCGGAGAAGCGCAAAGGG
>CAKQSC010000126.1 GCA_934271725.1 uncultured Clostridia bacterium | reverse complement strand
GAGCACCACCGACTTTTCGTCGACAGCCTACTTATATTATCATATACCCATTCCTCTTGTCAATCGTTTTTTGATAATTTTTAAAAAATTTTTAACTTTTTTTCAATACTTATTTTTATAGGTTTTTTCTGTAAAAACAAAACGGCGCAAATATGCTTTGCACCGCCTTTTATCTTGTATTTATCGGCTTTTCAACCACTTTATATTGTATAATTCGCTAAAAAATCGCCTTTTCTATAACGCCCCCGCCGATACACTTGTCGTCCTTATAGAACACGGCGTACTGCCCTTCCGTTATGGCGCGTTGCTTTTCGTTAAATGTAACTTCCGCACCGCTTTCGGTGATTTTTACCCTGCAACCCTGTTCGGGCTGACGGTATCTGAACTTAGCCGTACACTCGAACTCTTTCTCTTTCGGCTCAAAAGGTATCCAGTTGACTTTACCCGTTATAAGTCCTTTTGAATACAATCTTTCCTCATTGCCGTGAGCCACGTATAATACGTTGTTTTTCAAATCCTTTTCTATTACAAACCATCTGCCGTCACCCTCGCCCCGTTGTCCGCCGAGACCGAGTCCCTTGCGCTGACCTATCGTATAATACATAAGTCCTAAATGCTCGCCGAGAACTTTACCGTCGTACGTTTTGATAAGTCCTTTCTTTGCCGGAATATACGACAAAAGAAAGTTTCTGAAATTCCTTTCGCCTATAAAGCAAATGCCCGTGGAATCTTTCTTCTCCGCGGTAGCGAGTCCGTTTTCTTCGGCAATCTTTCTGACTTCTCCCTTATCGAGTTTGCCGAGCGGGAAAAGAACGTTTTCCAACTGTTGTTGAGAAAGTTGGTTCAAAAAATACGTCTGATCTTTGTTTTGGTCTTTCGCCTTTAACAGATAATGCGTATCGCCGTCGTGCAGAACGTCGCAATAATGCCCCGTGGCTATATAATCCGCCCCGAGTTCTTTCGCATACTTTTTGAACGGTCCGAACTTTATTTCTCTGTTACACAAGACGTCCGGATTAGGCGTTCTTCCCCTTTTGTATTCTTCAAGAAAATAGGAAAAAACCCTGTCCATATACTCTTTTGCAAAGTTTACCGAATAATAAGGAATGTCGAGCATGTTGGCAACCCGCCTGACGTCCGCGAAATCCGTTTCCGCCGTGCAGACACCGCAGTCGTCCCGTTCTTCCCAGTTATTCATAAAAAGTCCTATTACGTTGTACCCCTGTTCTTTTAAAAGCAAGGCGGTTACGGAACTGTCCACTCCACCGCTCATGCCGACGACAACCGTTTTTTTCATATTCTTATATTCCCGAACGTTATATATAATAAAATCTTGTTCTCCGACGAAAAAAAGTCAATATATATAATAATGTATGTTTATTGTTATATTGTATCACGTAAAATCCCGTTTGTAAAGCCGAAAAGGGCGTTTTGTCGCTTGACTTTATCGTTTATGCGAACTATAATTGATTTATCTTATTCGGGAGAAAAAATATGCCGATTACCACAACTAAAAAAATTACTTATACGGGAATATTAACCGCGGTATGTTTCGTATTCACCGCGTTTATAAGCATACCTTCTCTTTCGGGCGGACACACTAACCTTTCGGACGCGATTATTTTTATCGCTTCGTATACGCTCGGTCCCGTTTCCGCATTCGTTGTAGGCGGACTGGGAACCTTTTTCGCGGATTTCTTCTTTTACCCGACGACTATGTTCATAAGCCTTGTCATTCACGGCACAGAAGGACTTATTCTCGGGCTTCTTTTCAAAACGGTACGCGGAAAGAAATACGAATTGATTTTCGATATTTTATATATGATTGTAGCGGGATTGTTTATGATGGGCGGATTTTTCCTTGCAAAGACGTTTATTTACGGGAATCTCGAAACGGCTCTCGTAAGCCTTTACAGAAACGCGTTACAGGTTATAACCTCGATAGCGGTCGCGCTTTTAGTCATACCTCACCTGTCCTTTACGGCAAGACGTGCGAAAAAAGAACAAAAACCGCCCGCCGAGAACAAAAGCAACGAGCTTTAAAACTTTATACCGACCTAAAACAATACGTTAAAAGACGGCAAAACCTCGCCGTCTTTTTCTTTTTTGCAAAAATTATATTAGTCCTTAACTTTCCCGTACGGAAACGTTTATTTTATTTATATCGCCAGTAACCGGGCATAAATACAAGCATTATGGGGAAAATCTCTAATCTGCCCGCAAGCATGTCTATGGAAAGTATAAGTTTCTGCAAGCCGTTAAAACAAGTAAAATCGCCACCGTAAGCCGTTGCGTTACCGAAAAACGGACCTACGTTTGAAATAGCCGACAGCGCGCCCGTTAAGTTTTCCCCGAGCGTCGTCGGATTTTTGGAAATCATCCCGGCAAGCGACAATAAAAACGCGGAAATTATAAGCAACGTGAAATACAACACTACAAAAACTCTGACGTTAGCCGTGTCCGTCGCGCTTAAAGTTTTCCCGTCGAACTTCACGCAAATCATTCTGTTGGGGCGATAAACTTTGGTAAGATCCCCTTTCGCCGTTTTCATTATTATGCAAGCCCTTGCTACTTTCATACCGCCCGCCGTAGAACCGCACATTCCGCCGATAAGCATAAGGAATATCAGAACGGTTTTACTGATCGTCGGCCAGTTTGTGAAATCCGCGCTGAAAAATCCCGTTGTCGACGAAAATGACAAAGCCTGAAAAGAAGAGTATCTTAAACAGGTGGCAAAATTACCGTACGTGTTAAGTAGCGACAAGGCTATGATAAGTATAGACGCTATCATCATCACTACGTACACTCTCAATTCTTCGCTTTTAAGCACTTCTTTGAAACTGCCGAGAATGAGCAGAAAATACAGCGAAAAGTTAAGACTGCACAAAAACATAAATACGGTGATTACTATTTCGACGTATTTGTCGCCGTAGCCCATAACGCTTGACGCGTTAGAGGAAAATCCGCCCGTGGAAACGGTGCCCATTGCGTGAATGACCGCGTCGAACACGGGCATTTTTACCGCAAGAAGGCAAGCCTCCAACACGGTGAACGAAATATATATAATATAAAGTATAAGAGCGTTGTAACGCATTTTCGGCGCGATTTTGTCCGAACGGTACCCCGTAGACTCCGCGCCGAATATATAAGTGGTTTCTCCGTCCGCGCTCGGGAACACGGCAAGCATGAAAACGAGTATACCCATTCCGCCCAGCCAGTGAGTAAGTTCTCGCCACAAAAGCACCCCGTGCGACAAAACCGTTACGTCTTTGATTACGCTTCCGCCCGTGGTGGTGAAACCGGAAGAACTTTCAAAAAACGCCGAAAAAAAGTTTTTTATGCTTCCCGTGGTCATATACGGC
>CAKQSC010000125.1 GCA_934271725.1 uncultured Clostridia bacterium | reverse complement strand
CGGTAATTCTTTTGACGTTTGAATTGCTTGTTTACGCAATATATATTTTTTCTTATATAACCGCTTTCGACGTTGTTAAAAGTTGCGAAAGAAACGGATTTTTACGGATTATTCTTTTGTTCCTTGCGTCTTGTACGGCATTTATTTTATCGGTATTTCTTATTAAAACACTGTTCGTTGTGCTATATTCAAAAACATTATAAAAATCATAAAGAAAATTAAACTGTTTACGTTACGCATAACGAATATTTTTTTATCGTTTGCACAAACTTATCGCAAGGAGAAACGACGATGAAAAAATTAAAGATGATTCTTTTGTTTACGTTCTTGTTCGCTTGTTTTTTTACAAATTCCGTCAAGGCGTTTGCCGATAACGAGTTTACGGTAAAATCAAAATCCGCATATCAGATAGATTACGCTACAAAAACGGTTATATACGAAAAAAACGCAAGAGAGCATTTACCCATTGCGAGCATGTGTAAAATTATGACGCAACTTTTGATATACGAAAAAATCGATGCGGGCGAACTTAACTTAAACGAAAAAGTAACGGTAAGCAAAAATGCTTCCGGAATGGGCGGTTCGCAAGTGTTTCTTGAAGAAAACGGCGAATATTCGGTAGACGATTTGCTTAAAAGTATTTCGATCGCTTCCGCAAACGACGCGTGCGTCGCAATGGCGGAGAGAATAAGCGGAAACACACGAGCCTTCGTAGACGAAATGAATAAAAGGGCAAAAGAACTTAACATGTGCGACACCGTGTTTGAAAATTGCACCGGACTTCCTTCGCCTATGCAGTATTCTTGCGCAAAAGACGTCGCGACTATGTTTTCAGAACTTATTTCGCACAAGGAATATTTCAAATATTCCACGATTTGGACTGATGAAATCAAACATCCCAGCGGACAAATAACGGGACTTACAAACACTAACAAATTAGTGCGGTTTTATAAGGGGTGCGACTCGGGAAAAACGGGTTATACGTCGGAAGCGGGGCATTGTCTTTGCGCTTCCGCAAAAAGAGATAATATGCGACTTATAACGGTTGTTATAGGCGCGCCCGACAGTAAAAGAAGATTTTTCGAGGTTTCAACGCTGTTCGACAAGGCTTTCGGCGCGTTCTGCTCGAAAAAAGTATTGAATAAAGACGTTCCGCTTGAAATAACGGCGAACGTAGAGGGCGGAAAGAAAAATAAAGTTACCGTAAGACCGAAAGAAGATTTTTCCTACTTTTGTTTAAAAAACAAAAAGGTTGATTTCGACGTCGATTTTTCGCCGAACGGCAAGATTTTCGCACCGCTTAACGACGGAGATTGCGTGGGCAGGCTTACCGTGTTTATAGACGGAGTGGCGGTAGGCGAAGTGGAAGCCGTCGCAAACGAAAGCGTGGATCAAAAGACCTATTTCGATTATCTTAAAGAAGTAATAAAGGCTTAAAAATCAAATAAATTACGTACGCCGTGTACGTCCGCAGAAAAAAACGGGCGATTACGGCGTATTTTTATTTTATGAAAAGATAAAATGCCGTCATTTGATTGCAAAAAAGACCGTTTTATTGTATAATCTTAACGTTATAGGTGTAATAATGGAATTGTTCGTAAAATATCTTTGCTCTTTTTTGGCGTTAATAATAGTTTTGCCGTTGCATGAGTTCGCTCATGCGTTCTCGGCGGTTAAAAGCGGAGACGATACGCCGAAACTTATGGGCAGATATTCGCTTAATCCGTTACGACACTTTGATCCGTTGGGACTTGTGTGTATGGTTCTTGTCGGGTTCGGCTGGGCAAAACCCGTTGTCGTTAACCCCGATAACTTCAAACACAGAACGCTTGACAGTCTGTGGGTTGCCGTTTCGGGCGTGCTGACAAACGTCATAACGGCGTTTCTCGTTTATCCGTTGCTTATTTTGTCGTACAGGCTCGATCAGCAAAATCTGTTTTTTTACATACTTACCAACGTTTTGAATAATATCGTCGTAATGTCCGTCGTGTTTGCGGTTTTTAACTTTTTACCGCTTAAACCGCTTGACGGGTTCAGAGTAATTCAGGCGTTTACCAAACCCTATAATAAGTTCAGGGTTTTTATGGAGAAATACAGCGAATATTTTCTTATCGTTCTTGTCGCGCTCGATTTTATGGGGGAATATTTGTCGAAAGTCTATTACGGTTTCGGTTATATGAGAATACTTTCTATGACGATTGCTTATCTCGGAAATAAATTGTTGATACCTATCGGTATGTTTTGGGGGCTTATTTTTTAATGGCGGAGTTTGAATCGGTTGTCGATTATACGACAAAACTTAATAATTTCGAGGGACCTTTGGATTTGCTTCTTTACCTCGTAAAAAGCGCGGAAATAGAAATAAGGGACATTTTTATTTCGGACGTTACGGAGCAGTATCTCGAATACATACGTTGCCTTGACGAAATAGATGTCGATAAAGCGAGCGAATATCTCAACATGGCGTCTATTCTTCTTGAAATTAAAGCGAAAGAATTGCTTCCGCAACCGGAAGAAGAAAACGTTGATATAGAAGATCCGAAAGAAGCGTTGTTCCGTCATCTGGAAGAATATAAAATGCTTAAAGAGGCGGGCGAAAAACTTAAAAATCAGGAAAACGTAGACAGATTTTATAAAAATCCCGACAAAACGGTCGGTGAAGTAAAAATCGTTTACAACGAGTTTAACCTCGATTCTTTAATAGAAGCATTTCAACACGTTTTGTTGCGTCTTGACGAAAGGCAAACCGCGGACGTAGGCAAAAAAGAAATCGTAAGAGAAGCATTTACCGTAAAAGAGAAAATCTAGTTTATAAGAACCACGCTTTTAGACCACGAACATATAAGTTTTTTTGAATTATTCGGTAAAGTTACTTCGAGAAACGAAGTAATAACTACTTTTCAGGCGATGCTCGAATTGCTTAAATTGCAATACATAAAAGTCGAACAAACGGACACGTTTGAAGATATTACCATAACTTTGCGTGAAGATAGGAGTGAAGAACTTGGAGAAATTGACGAATATAATTGAATCTATACTTCTTGTTTCGGGAAATGCCGTTTCGGTTGCCGATATAAGCGAGAAACTTGAAGTAACGCCTGCCGAAATCAACAAATGCGTTGAAAGATTAAAGGTGAAATACGGTGAGGACTCGGGTATACAACTTTTGTCCTTCAACAAAAAATTGCAGTTTGCTTCCAACCCCGATTACGCAAGCGCGGTGGCAAGCGTGCTTAACCCCATAAGAGAGAAAGAACTTTCAAAGAGTCTGCTCGAAGTTTCGGCTATAATAGCGTATAAACAACCGATTACGAGAACGGAGATAGAAGAAATTCGCGGAGGGGTTTCCTGCGATTATGCGATGATGA
>CAKQSC010000124.1 GCA_934271725.1 uncultured Clostridia bacterium | reverse complement strand
TCTATTATCCACCTGACGTAAAAAGGCGCGGATACGGGAGCGTTGCCTATAACGCTGTCAACCGAAAATGCTATTATTTGCGGAATAACCGACGAAAGTAGCGTATAAACGAGATTGCACGCTATACCTATTGCAAACAACAATACGCTACCTTTCAAAAAGTGTTTCAGCATTCCGAACTTTGTAAACTTTATTTCTGTTCTCTCCATAAAATTATTTGTTGATATCGAAATACGCAAGCAAAGTCTTTTGTTTGTCGTAACCGAAAACGAAGTTTTTACATACCCCTATAAAGTTTTTGCCAAGCACGTCGAAAAGATTTCCGCCGATACCGAACTCCGGAAGCCTTGCAACCAACTTTCCGTCTTCGTATAAAAACGCAAGCATTACGGGAAGTCCCAAATCGCCCGCCGGCGTTATATCGCCCCCGCTCGTCATACAAACGTATATCGCCTTGCCTTTAACGATTTCGGAAACTTCTTCGCACGTTTCTTTACAGGCAAAACCTACACCCGCCGTTACGGGAACCGAATCGAATGAAGAATACGCCGAACCGGACACGGGTATACCGTAAGTCTTTGCGGTACGTTTATTTGCCAAAAGTCCCGTAAGAACGCCGTTTTTTATTATATCGAACTTATATCCGTCGTTTATAACGCCCTCGCTGTCGAAAAAAGGAGCCCGTCTTGCGTTGTTTTCGCTTCTGTCAATCAAAAAATCGACTTTTTCGTTGAAAATCCGTTGTCCTTGTTTACCCGAAAACAAACTTGCTCCGCTTAAAAACATATCGGCGACAACGCCCTGCGCAACGTAACCGAACAAAACTTCCGAATCTATTATCACGGGCAGTTTTTCTTCCGGCATTTCGGCAATTTTGCCGTAAGCGTCCAAAAGCACGCTCACGTCGCGAATAATCGCGTTTTCGTCGAACACCTCGTTCGTTGCTCCGTAACCTAAATCGAAAATATTTGCCGACGACTTCGATTTGATTAAAAGACTTACGTTGTAAACGCTGTCCGAATAACTTAATTCCGTATCGAGAGAATTAGAATATTCCGTTTTTTCCGTTTCGACGTTTATCTTGTTTGAAAATATATAATCGGGATACTTTTCGGACAATTTGTTTATCAACGAACCGACTTGCTTCATAAAAGCGTCCGCGCTCGGTAAAGTTTTTGACTTATCTATACTCTTTTTTATTCCTGCGGTAAAATCACACGGATAATTAACGCCGAAATCAAGATTTTTCGTAGCGTTTTCGGTAAGTTTTTCTTCGTCCGCTTCCCCGACGCCTCCCGAAACGCCTATGCGGTTGTCGTAATATACTCTTATACTCGTTGTTTTATCGTCGGTTATTCTTAAAGAATCCACCTTGTTATTGACTATGCTGACACTGTAAGAAGTTTTAAGGTTTACGATTTTTTCTTTATTCATACGGGTTTCTCCTTATTGAACGTTCATTTGCGATATTCTGGCGTAAGGTCCGCCGTACGATACGGGGAGCGGAAATTGTTCCATTTTACCGCAACCGCCGACTGCGGAAGACAAAACTTCTTTTTTGTCGGACAGTCCGTCGATACGCCCCAACGTTTCAAACACGTTGCCCGTTACTACCGCGATTTTTACGGGATCACCTATCTTTCCGTCCACTATCTCGTAACAGATATTAGGTGCGATCGTGAAAGTGCTCATACCCGAACCGTGTTTTACCGTCTTTATAAAATATCCGTGCTTTATACCCTTGAACAAGTCTTCCACACTGTCTTTGCCCGCATCTATAACGGTACTTGTCATTCTTACGATAGGCTCGAAATCGGTGTTTATCGCACGGGCGTTGCCCGTCAACTCTTCTCCCGTATCGGTAGCGGTAACCGCGCTGTGAAGCCTGCCGACAAGAACGCCGTCTTTAATGAGATAAGTCTTTTTAGTCCTTGTTCCCTCGTCGTCGAAAAGAGCATAACCCGAAACGCCTTCGAGACCGCTGTCGTAAATAGAAAGTATATTTGAACCGACTTTTTTGCCTATCGCCCACTCGTTTTTCATGGTTTCGTCTCCGATCATAAAATCCGCTTCCGACTTATGTCCGAAAGATTCGTGAGCGAAAATACCCGTTGCCTCCGGCGAGAATATAACGGGATATACGCCCGGCTTGACGCTTTTTGCGTTGTTTAAGAAATTAACGCCTTCGCCTACGAAATCTTTTAACTCGTTTTGGGTTAATTTAAGTTTACCGAAAGAGTTCTCGCAACGCTGAACGGAATTAGTAAAATTATCCTTATCGTTTGCGAGCGCAATATAAAACATTACCCCCGCAATCTGAAAATCGTAATGAATATTCGCTCCCTTTGAGGAATAAAACTCGTATTCGCTGTATCTGTCAACGTACATAGAAAGGCACATTTTAACGTAATCGTTCTTTAAATAATCGAGCCTGTCCGTCAAAAACTTCGCTTTTTCTTTTACGTCGACGTTTTTTACGCAATCGCTTGCAAAAGTAAGCCCGTCATAAACGTTCGCTTCAAAACGTTTAACTACTTCGTTTTCGTCAATTTTGTCGTTTTTCGTTGCGCAGTCATACAATTTTTCCAACTCGCCGTTTATATCGCCGAGTTTACAAGTTGACGCATAAAACCATTTATCGCCGTCAAACACGCGTATAAACGCCTTTTTTACGTTTTTTTCCTTACATTCTTCCATAACGCCGTTACGATAGGTTACGTTAGTGGAAAATCTGTTTTCTATTCTCACGTCCGTATAAAAACCTTGTTTGAAATTATACATATATATCTCCCGAAAAAATATTACCGCATCTATTTAACGCGGTAATACAAAATAAGCATTATTAGCGAAACTGCCACAAAAATCAGTCCTACGACGAACAAAAACAAAACGGAAAACTTGCCTTCTCTTTCCTGCGCTTTGATTTCTTTGTATTCGCCGTACGTCATACGTCTTTTCTTTGACGAACCGAAACGGTAAAATGCCATTTTAAAAGCGTAAGACAGTCCGTCGAACGCCCCCTCGCCCGCAATAAAGAAAAGCGTGGCAAGAAAAACGTACATTATTCCCGGAATAAAAAACGCGTCGCACAAAGCGGTATAAACCTCTTTTAAAGACTTCTCCGTAAACAGCCCTTTCGCCCACATTATTATAACGGCAATCGCCGACGCGACCGCGAAGGCGATACCGTATTTCAATAATCTGCTTTTTGTCTTTTTTTCAATCATTTCGCCTGACCTAACTGCTTTTTATACTTCTTTTCTTCTTCGTCGTTGCAATATACGAAATGCCCTTTTGAAATCTCTCTCATAGTGGGCTTATCTACCGAATAGTCGTGCTCCGCTAGCGGATTATACACTATTCTCTTTCTGTCCTTTTCAAATATAGGATCGGGAAGAGGAATCGCCGACAAAAGCGATTTTGTGTACGGGTGCATCGTG
>CAKQSC010000123.1 GCA_934271725.1 uncultured Clostridia bacterium | reverse complement strand
GGACAGAATTATCGTTTTAACCAAACGCCCGGCAAAAGTACGGCACGTTTACACGCCCGATTTCGACAAAAATTTAACCCCTTTATACAGACGCGAACACAAAGATTTTGCCATTTGGTTTAATTTGCTTTGGAAGGAACTTAAAGATGAAAACGACGATTTACACGAAAGAACACCTTAACTATTTAAAAAGGCTTAAACTTAAAACTCTTTTAATTCACGGTATCCGTCTCGCCGTCCTTTTTGCGATTATTCTTCTGTGGGAACTGTTAGCGAGATTCGAGGTCATAGATCCGTTTATTTCAAGCAGTCCTTCGAGAATATTTAAAACGATAGGAAAACTGTTTAAATCGGGAATCATAGACGATATTGCCGTAACTTTATACGAAACGACGGCGGGTTTTCTTCTTTCAACCGTTATGGGAACGATTATAGCCCTGCTTCTCTGGTGGTCGGAAACTTTAAGGCGTGTGTCTGAACCGTATATTGTCGTTCTTAACAGTCTTCCTAAAATCGCGCTCGGTCCCGTTATAATCGCCTGGTTCGGAATAGGTCCGTCGTCTATAATATTTATGGCGTTTTTAATAGGCATAATAGTTGCCGTTTTAACCATGCTGACGGGATTTCTCGCAACGGACGAAAACAAAATACTTCTTTTAAAGTCCATGGGCGCGAAAAAATATCAGATACTTTTAAAACTGGTTATTCCCGGTTCTCTGCCGACTTTCGTAAGTATGCTTAAACTCAACGTCGGTATGGCATGGATAGGCTCTATCATGGGCGAATATATAAGTTCCGACAAAGGACTCGGCTACCAAATCGTCTACGGCGGGCAGGTGCTTAATCTCGACCTCGTTATGAGCGCGACGGTTATTCTGTGCGCCCTTGCGGGCATTATGTACGCCGTCGTCGCGCTTGCGGAAAAACTTATCAAACTCAAAAAATAAAACTCGGGCGTGGCTATAATTTATAGCCACGCCACCTTTTTTAGTTTGCTTTTATATCCGCTATTCCGTACTTTATCACCGAATACGTTACGGAATAAAGTTTTTCTTCGCTTATTCCGTCGGGATTCGCTCTCCATACCCGGAAAACTTTCATAAGCCCCGCGAAAATAAACTCCGCTATTATTTCCGTTTCGATAGCGTCTTTATCTTTTAAAAACGTCGATATTATCTTTTCTTTTACTCTGTTTTTAAGAGTTCTGAAAACAAACCTGTATCTGTCGTCCGTCAACAATTTTTCGTACAGCCTTTCGTTCGACGATATAAGTTGCATAAACGCGTTTAAAAACTCTTTTAAAGAAAAGTTTTTATCGAAAAAGTTCTTATCTTCAAGAATGCCGATAAGCAAGTTTTCCGTTCTGTCTTCCAAATCCTGAAACAAATCTTCTATACACTCGAAATGAATGTAAAAAGTCTTTCTGTTTATACCCGCTTCCGCCGTTATTTCCTTTACCGTAACGGTATCGTACTTGCTCTCGACTATTAGTTTTTCTAAGGATTTCCTTATTTTATCAAGCGTTCTTTCCCGTCGTTTGTCCATAAAACGTCCTCGTTTCTTACCACATTTCAAATTGTGGTGTCTATTTATTCTTGTAAAATACTTACCGCGTGTGGTATAATTTTATCATATAAAAGTATTTATTTCAAGGAGTTTTATGGATATTTTTAAAAAGTGTTTCGACTACACCCTTGTAGACGAACTGAAAAAAGAAGGCATTTACCCATATTTTCACACCCTCACTTCTTCGCAGGACACCGTCGTTACGATGGAAGGAAAGCGAACGGTAATGCTCGGCTCCAACAACTATCTCGGATTAACTACGGACGAAAGCGTAAAAAAAGCGGGTATGGAAGCAATTGAAAAATACGGCACGGGTTGCTCGGGTAGCAGATTTTTAAACGGAACGCTCGACACGCACGTTCTTTTGGAAAAAGAGTTAGCCGAGTTTTTACATAAAGAAGAAGCGGTTACTTTTTCCACGGGGTTTCAGTCTAATCTCGGCATAATAAGCGCGATTTGCGGTATGGACGACTACATTTTGTGCGATAAAGAAAACCACGCGAGCATTTACGACGGTTGCAAACTCTCTTACGCCAAAATGATACGTTACAGACATTCCGATATGAAAGACCTCGAAAGCAGACTCGAAAGTCTGGACCTTGAAAAACACGGCGTTCTTATCGTAACCGACGGCGTATTTTCTATGAGCGGAGAAATAGCGAATCTTCCCGAAATAGTGAGAATCGCAAAACGCTTCGGCGCGAGAGTTATGGTAGACGACGCGCACGGATTAGGCGTTTTGGGCGCGCACGGAAGAGGCACGGCGGAATATTACGGACTCGAAGACGAAGTAGATATTTATATGGGTACTTTCTCAAAATCTCTCGCTTCGTTAGGCGGTTATATGGCGTCGAGCAAAACGGTATGCAATTACGTCCGCCACCACTCCCGCCCGTTTATTTTCAGCGCGAGCATAACCCCTGCTTCCGTCGCAACGGCAAGAACGGCTTTAAATATACTGTCAAATCACCCCGAACGCGTTGCAAGGCTGTCCGAAATAGCGAATTATATGAGAACGCTTTTAAAAGAAAAAGGCATCAAGATAATAGAAAGCACGACGCCTATTATTCCCATATACGTTTACGAGGACGAAAAAGCGTTTATAGCGTGCAAAATGTTGCTTGAACGCGGAGTGTACGTAAACCCCGTAATAAGCCCGGCAACGCCCAAAGGCTACGCCCTTCTCCGTACGAGTTATACCGCCACTCACGACAAAAAAGACCTCGAATACGCGTCGGAGCAAATTAAGGAAGTTTTGGATATTTTAAAATAACCGCAAACTTACACAATAGTTAAAAATATAAAGCAATCAAAAAGCATCGGTCGTTATGTGAAACCAAAAGTTTAAACAAACTTACGGAGACGCATTTCACAACCGATGCTTTTTCATTATATCGCTTTTCCTATATAAAATACGTAGCCGTAATGCTCGCCGTATTTTTCGTACAGTTCGACTTCTTTTTCGTTTATTCCGGCGTATTCTTTCATCGTTTGGCAGTCGCCGTATTTTTTACAAAGTCTGTCTATCGCCTTTTTTCTCGGAATAAAATAATTTTCCGTCCAGCAATTATCGTCAAGCGCGAATGCGGATATGAACTTATACCCCGCGTTCTGCATTATCACGATATTTCTTTCCGCGGTATCCACGTTACTGCCCGCCTCTTTCCAGAAACGTTCAACCTCTTCGGGGTGTTCTGCCGTAAGCCAGGTAGGACAAGTTACCGCAACGTAACCGCCTTTTTTTAAAAAGTCGCGCCAGTACCTCATTCCGTTTTCAAAACCGATATTGTCTATCGCCCCTTCCGACCATATAAGATCGAAAGAGTTTTTTTCAAACGGCAAATCTTCCATATTGCCGGCAACGCCCGTAACTCTGTTG
>CAKQSC010000122.1 GCA_934271725.1 uncultured Clostridia bacterium | reverse complement strand
CAAATTGTAAGAGTTATTTCGCGATTCTTATATTCACCGTCGCGTATAAGCGCTTTCGCGTCATTGCCAAAGGAAGTACCGTCTTTTCTGTAAGTGGCAAAATCCGCTCTCAACGAGGAATAAACGGCATGTCCCCAGGCAGTTTCGTCCCAGAAGTAAACACCGAAACCGTCTCCGTAAGGCGACATGGGGAAATCTTCTTTTGAAGACATAAGAGATATTCTCATTGCCCCGTCTTCGTTAAAATCGTTGACAATAAATTTCATAGAAAAACTCTTTGCACTCACGTTTTCAACGAAATATGCCCTCGTAAGAGAATAATTCGAATCCGTTTTCAGCGTCAGCCCTACGCTTCCGTCCTCATTTACCGTTTGCGTTACTCTGCCGTTGTTCAAAGCGTCGGCAAACTTCGTTTCCGCGCTTGCCTCGCTTGCGTAAGCGACGGTTAATGCGCCTACAAACGCCATTGCAAGCGTTAATACAAGCGCAATCAACAATGATTTTTTGCTTTTCGTCATACAATTCCCTCCTAAGAATGTTAACGCTAACATTCTTATAAAAATATTATACGACCGAATCGGGGCTTTGTCAATACCTTATTTTTATCAAACAAAGACCTTAACGGTAGTATTTCAGAATTAAACGGATTTCCGTTTTACGAGATCTATGCGAACCGTCTGATCTATCTGAACGCTTTCGTCACCGTTCATTTTTTCAAACAGTCGCTCGATTGCACGTTGACCGCCCTCTTTCGCGTTGAGAGCGACGGTTGTAAGTTTAGGCGAAGTCAATTCGCATAAAAATACGTTATCGTTGCCCATAACGGCAACGTCGTCGGGCACTTTCAGATTATTTTCGTACAGCACTTGAAGCGCGCCTATCGCCATAAAATCGTTTGCGCAAAAAACGACTCTCGGCGTGTGTTTTTCAAGCAATTTTCTCATCGCCTGATTTCCGCCCTCCGCTATCGCCGTATCTCTTTCTACTCTTATATAATCTTCTAGCCCCGCTTCTTTCATTTTGGAAACGTAAATCTCTTCTTTTTCTTTCCAGAAACCGTCGTTAAGGTTGCTGTTTATCATAGAAATATCTTTATAACCGGCACCGATAAGATAATCCATTGCTGTTTTTGCAAGACCTACGAAATCGAACGCAACGTTTTCTATACCTTGTATTTTTTGCGAAATAGTTATTGCCGGAACGTGATATTTTCCGACCGTTTCCTGAAAATAGCGGGAAAATCTGCTTATTTCGTTCATCGACAAGTGATAATCATCCACTTCGCTCATTTTCATTTCCAAAGGTAAAACAATTATTCCCTGTACGTGTTTGCCTAAAAAAAGTTCCAAAGCATTATATGCCGATTCGTAATCGTTTACGTTAGAGTTAAGCACTACAAACCCTTTTTCGTAAGCATATTCTTCTATTGCAACCACTATGTCGACGTACGCCTGATTGTAATAGTTTGACGACAAAATACCTATCGTTTTGCTTTTACCGCCAACGAGTTCTTTCGCGCTGATATTCGGTTTATACCCCAAATCGTTTATGGCTTTAAGAACTTTTTTACGCGTGCTTTCCCTTACGGAACCGTTTTTATTCACCACGCGCGATACAGTCATTAAAGACACGTTCGCTTTTTTTGCAACGTCTTCGATAGTTACCATTTTTACTCCGTTTCTTTTTCTTCGATATATATTCCGGACAAACCGAACTCTACGAAAGAATAATCGTCCGTCCAGGTAGAGCCTTTGAGTTCGGGATACACGACCTCGTCCTGCCACTCTTTTATTCCGCCGAAAACGGAAGGACCTACGTAGTAGTGTTTGCCGTATTTATGGTGATGCGGTCCGAACAGATTTCTCAACCCCGAATAAAGTTTGATTTTTATTACGTTTTCGCCATTTTTTAATTCATTGCTCACGTCGATACGTTCGTTTGCAAAAATCAAATCGAACGTCTTGTCGTTTACCGTGATTTCGGCACATTCCGCATTGATTTTTTCCGCAAAAATATAATAATTTCTTCCTTTAACGGGAGTTAAATCGACTAGTGCTTCACACTCTGCCGTACCCGAATAAAAAGGCAATCCCTTTGCCGTTAATTTATCGAGACCTTTAATCTCTCTTTTTTTGGTAAGATAAAAATCGCCTTTTGAAAAATAACAGTTTTTGCCGTATCCGAATTCTTTGCTTTCAACGGAAAAATCACCCGTTAAATAAACGTTTTCTATACAATAAGGATAAGTAATTACGTTAGTTATGCTTTGAAATACGTCTTTACCCAACAAAGGATTGTAAAAAGGCGGAATAATCTTTTCGATTATTACCTTGTTTTCGCCTGCGCTTACACACTCGGCAATATCGT
This sequence comes from uncultured Clostridia bacterium, assembly GCA_934271725.1. GTDB lineage: Bacteria > Bacillota > Clostridia > Christensenellales > Borkfalkiaceae > CAKQSC01. Next base: position 1,094 of record CAKQSC010000122.1, on the reverse strand, counting down.
ATTTCGTTATATTCTTATCTACAAAGTACCCCGTTTCTTTCGGCTTTTTGCCGTTTACGTATACAATACCGCCCAAAGATTCGCACGCAAGAAATAATTTTTCGGGTATTTCTTTAAGATTAAATCTATAACGCAAAACGATGCAAGAAGCAGACTCCGAGTTGTTTATAAGTCGATAAAGTTCGTCGTTTTGCTTTATTGCAAAATCTTCCGCGGAAAAATCTTTTCCGTTTAAAGAAAACGCAACTTTATCTATCGTCATAGCGTTTGTATATTTCAGGTTTGAAAAAAATCCGTCTATTCGTGTTTCCGTTATCGTATTTTCGCGTATAAGGGAAGGTTCGCCTTTCTTGACGGTCAGTATTGCGTATCTGCCCGCATCGGCGGAAAAATCGGTGTAAGTACAGCCGTCGTGCTCGCTGAAACAAGAAGGTAAAATCTTAACGCACCCTTTCGTCGTTTCGCCCGTAACTAAATTACAACCGACTGTTTTAAGAGTCGCGTTTACTTCGCGATCGGCGGATTTATTTAAAACGAAAATCTCCGTTTTGTCATCGAAATATCTTTTGGCAACAACCAAATCCGAACACACGCCGTAGGTATTTTTTGAAAGAAATATTTCCTTTTCAAAAACGTTTTCGGCAGTAAAAAGTTTGCGAAGATAATCTCTGCGATTGACAGCAAAAATACTTTTTCCGTTTAAAGAAATATTTTCGTTCAAAGTAATCACTATGCCACCGCAATTTGCAAATTCTTGTAGTAAATTACTAGTAAAATCTGTTATTTCTATGTCTGGTATAATTACCGTTTTATACTTGCACAAACCGATTTTCAAAATACCGTTTCCGACAGAAGATAGTTTTTCCATAAGGTCTTCGTCGCCGTAATCGAAATCCGTTTGCAAATCGATTAAGTTCTCCGTTAAAAGTCTGAACCGCGCGGATACTTTCTTCAACTTTTCGTCGCCCGAATACCCCTTTAATTTTTGACAATAATTTTTCGGGTGAATAACAAGAACACTGCATTTGGTTTCACCGCAAGCAAGCCTTTCGTTGATATATTTAATGTTATCGAAAAGCGTATTTGCTTTATTC
>CAKQSC010000121.1 GCA_934271725.1 uncultured Clostridia bacterium | reverse complement strand
TCGTGCGGAATATCCGCCCAGTCCGCCGTCATTCCGTCAATGCTCGTAACGGCTCTTAACGCAACGGTGTAGTCGTAAGTTCTTTCGTCTCCCATAACGCCTACCGAACGCATACCCGTAAGCACGGCGAAATATTGCCATATAACCCTGTCAAGCCCCGCATTTTTGATTTCTTCTCTGAAAATCGCGTCCGCGTCCTGACATATTCTTATCTTCTTCGGCGTTACGTTGCCTATTATTCTTACCGCAAGTCCCGGTCCCGGGAAAGGTTGACGCATTACTATGTCTTCGGGAAGTCCCAAAGCGAGCCCCAACTCTCTTACTTCGTCTTTGAACAGACTGCGAAGCGGTTCTATAATCTCTTTGAAATCCACTACCGAAGGAAGCCCGCCGACGTTGTGGTGAGATTTGATAACCGCGCTTTTGCCGAGTCCGCTCTCTATAACGTCCGGATAAATGGTACCCTGAACGAGATAATCCACTTTGCCGATTTTTTTCGCCTCTACGTCGAAAACGTCTATAAAAGATTTACCTATTATTTTACGTTTCTTTTCGGGTTCCTTAACCCCTTGAAGGGCTTTAAGGAAGTATTTGCCGGCATCTACCTTTATAAGGTTCATACCCATTTTGTCTTTAAAGACTTCCATTACCTGTTTCGCTTCGTTTTTACGCAACATTCCGTGATCGACGAACACGCAGGTAAGTTGATTGCCGACCGCTTTATGCAAAATTGTCGCCGCGACCGCCGAATCGACTCCTCCGCTCATTGCGCAAAGCACTTTTCCGTTTCCGACTTTCGCCTTTATTTTATCTATCTGTTCTTTCGCATAATCGCCCATCTGCCAGTCGCCCGTAGCACCGCAAACTTTATACAAAAAGTTTTTGAGTATAAGGTTTCCGTTTTCGGTATGTACGACTTCCGGGTGAAACTGTACTGCGTAAATGTTTTTCTCCGCGTTTTCGTACGCCGAGATTCTGCACGTCGCGGTAGAAGCCGTTACGGTAAATCCGTCCGGCAGTTCTTCGACCTGATCGGTATGACTCATCCAGCAAACGCCCGTATCGAGTCCGTCGAACACGACGCTCTTTTTATACGTAATCTGTTGTTTGCCGTATTCTCTTATCTTTGCGTGCACGACTTTACCGCCGAGCATATACGCGGTGAGTTGCATTCCGTAGCATATCGCGAAAACGGGTATGCCGAGAGAAAATATTTCTTTGTCTACTTTCGGAGAATCCTCGCCGAACACACTGCTCGGTCCGCCCGTGAATATTATTCCTATCGGATTATAACTCTTTATTTTTTCAATGGTTATGTTTGCGGGAACGAGTTCCGCGTAAACGCCGAGATTTCTTACTCTTCTGACGATAAGTTGATTGTACTGACCGCCGAAGTCTATAACTAACACTGTCTGATGTTGCATGATTCCTTCCTTAAAAATAAATCGATAATAATTAAAACCGCATAAACGCCCGCAAGAACGAGAACGGTATAAGTCCCTATCGCGTCCACGAGAACTTTTCCGACAAGGCACCCCGACGCGAAAGACGCTATTACGAACAGATAGAACGCGCTACCCGTTTTTCTTTTTCCCTTAAACGTAAAATCGAACAAGCCTTCCGAAAAAAGTCGCAGATTGTTGGTACACATAACGGCGGTGTATTTTCTGCCGTTACATTCGCCGAAACTTTCAAAAACGACGGCGCACGCAACGGATAACAGACAATTACCGAGAACGTTATATCCGTATTCACCGCACGGCACGAAAAACGTAACGACGGCTAAAAGAGTTTGCAATGTAAGACAATACGACGAACCGTTTTTCGTCAAAGCCAAAGCCCTTGCCGTAAATATGCCTGCAATAAACGAAAGAATAGGCATTGCGTATTTCAAAACGTTTTTCGTTTCAAGAATCGCTATCGTAAGTTTCAGTATATTGCCCGTCTGCATGCCCGAAAACGCCCCGTCGCGAAGCAAATAACTGTAAGCGTCGCACAGCCCCGTGGAAAAGGTTATGACAAACGCGAACGCGTAAGATAATTTTTTCATTATCTCACCTTGATATACTGTTCTCTGTCCGCTCCTACCGATACGTATTCGATTTTGCAATCCGTAGCCTTTTCTATGTACTTGACGTAATCCAACGCCTCTTTTGGCAAATCTTCCGTTTTTCTGCAAGAGGAAATATCGCACTTCCAGCCGTCGAGATATTCGTAAACGGGTTTTGCTTCGTCAAGTCTTTTACCCGACGGGAACACGTCTACGCGCTTGCCGTCTATTTCATAAGCGACGCAAACGGGAATCTTGTCGAGATAAGACAAAACGTCGAGTTTGGTAAGAGCGATCGTATCCGCCCCCTGAATCTTTACGCCGTATCTCGAAGCGACCACGTCGAAACCGCCGACTCTTCTAGGTCTGCCCGTCGCCGCGCCGTATTCTCCGCCCGCCTCTCTCAACTTTTCCGCTTCTTCGCCGAACATTTCGCAAGTGAAAGGTCCTTCTCCGACGCAGGTGGAATACGCTTTCATTATACCGATAACCTTATCCAACTTCGCAAAGGGTATACCCGCGCCGATAGGCGCGTAAGACGCTATCGTGTTGGACGCGGAAGTGTACGGGTATATACCGAAATCTATGTCGCGAAGCGCGCCGAGTTGCGCCTCGAACATAATATTCTTGCCCGCCTTTATCTCTTTGTCGAGATAATCCGTCGTGTTTACGATATAATCTTTAAAGGGAAGTCCGTATTCTTTAAGCCACTTTATGATTTCTTCCGTATTGACTTTTTCCGCTCCGTAACCGCCGACTACCGTAAGGTTTTTCCATTCCACGATATCGCCGATTTTTTCCGTAAGGTCGTCTATGTTTAAAAGATCTCCCATACGAAGCGTCTTTTTCATATATTTGTCCGCATAAACGGGGGAAATACCTCTTCTCGTCGAACCGAATTTTTTGCCTTTCAATCTGTCCTCTTCGAGGCAATCGAGAAGAACGTGATAAGGCATGCAAATAGTCGCCCTGTCGCTTATTTTAAGATTTTCAGGGGTGATTTTCACTCCTTTTTCTCTTAAAGCGTTTACTTCCGTAAACAGGTGTTTAAGGTCTATTACCATGCCGTTTCCGAGGACGTTTACCGTGTTGCTCCGAAGTATTCCCGACGGCAACAGGTTAAGAACGACTTTCAAGCCCTCTTCTATAATGGTGTGTCCGGCGTTGTTTCCGCCCTGATAACGACAAACGACGTCGTAATCTCTCGACAAAAGGTCGACCATACGGCCTTTACCTTCGTCGCCCCAGTTAATTCCTACAATAGATGTCAACATAATTTATACCTATACCTTTATTTTTTCCGGATTTATTATAAAGTCTGCGTTTTTTTGAAGCAACGGCACGACCACGCCGTTTACGTAGTCCTCCGTCTGAACGTCCGCCATACCCGTGAACGAGTTGGCGTCCAGAACTTT
>CAKQSC010000120.1 GCA_934271725.1 uncultured Clostridia bacterium | reverse complement strand
CAAGTCTGTCAAGCAAACTATATAATAAAGTATATAAAAAAGGATTTTTATAGCAAAGAAAAAGCGCGTTACTTGCGGTAGCGCGCCTGCTAAGTATATTCAGTTAAAATATTTACCGTCCGTTATGATTTTTGAATTGACGCCGTTTTTACTCAAAGCCTCGCCGTTAAACGTTTTGTAAACGTATGAGGTGAAACTGTTTCCGAAATCCGCCACGTCGGTAAAATAGCCGTATTTATTAAAATGCAACCTATATTCAACGCTCTGATTTTCACCGCGATTGTCGATATTGTTTATCTTTTTACCGCCGTCGCTATCATTCAACACGGATTTTAACGAATATTGATCTTTGTTGTATTCTTCGTTTTTGCTTATATAATTTGTCCATACGTTACCCGGCAAATATATCGTTACGTCGCCCAAAGAATTAAACGTATATTTGTTAGCATATCTTTGTTTCTTTTTATATACGGAGCGGTAATCATACCTGACTTTTTTCCAATTATATTCATTTTCGATCACGTAATAATAGCCATATTGCGGATTTTTTTCGACATCGTTCTTATTTTTCGTCCATGCATTTTCTATATTTTCGTTACCTTTCGCCAAAGGCGTATCGCAATTGCCTATACCGCCGTTATCGGAATCATATTCTCTCGACACACCGTCCGACAACAAAGTAAGTTTTGAAATCGTTTTCGTTTCTTTTGCTTTATTTGTAAACGTGTATTTATCAAGCGTTAAATTACCCTCTATAATAACGTTGTCAAGTTTATAACTATAAGTGAAAGCGTTTATGTCGTTTCCTAAATAACTATGCGTATTTGTTCTCGAAAACGATTTAGGTATAATTAAAGAAGTAATCGTCCTGTCGTAATTTCCCGAATGACCGAATATACCGAAATTTATCGAATTTTTTGAAGAAATATCGCCACTTGTATCCGTCGTGAAAATCTCGGTATAAGTGTTTCCGCCGTCAAGAGGTAAAATCATTCTCGGGAAACGAGTTGAATCTTTTTTATAAACAGCCAACTGATTGCCGTTTGTCGTTGTGTATTCGCTTACTTTCGTCTGATAATACGTAAAGCCGTAATAAGTAACGGTCAGGCAATCTTTGTTCATCTCGAATACTTTGTTCAAGTTATTGCCGTCGCTACCTTTCCAAAGGCTTGCACCGCTTAAATAAAACTGCCCCACGTTGTCGTTCGTATTAAACCATACCAACTCCTGCCCGTTGTACACCAACTTGCCTTGTTTATTGTAAGAAGCGTCGTACACGTCGACAGTTCTTACGTAAGGTAAAGCGTATTTCGCGTTTATTATCGGGTGAAGTCTTATCTCGGAAGAACTTACGTATTCGTAATCGTTTTCGGTAAAAGAAAGATCTACGTCGCCGTCAACGAAATTAAACGTTCTGACGCTTTCTTTATTCGATACGTTTTCGGAATAATCGAAGAAAGTATCGCCGTCGCAAGATTTAAGAACAACCGTTCCTTTCGCAACGGAAACGTTTACACCTACGTTACTCATTACGTTATAGTTGGCGATATCTTCCGGCGTAAACGTTACGCAATCGTAATAAGTTACGTTGTCTTTACCCAAAATCACGGTGTCGCCGTTCGTCCAAGAATACCCCTTTGCAAACCCGTTGAAATCTTTGACGTTTTCGGAATAATAATACTCTATATCGATAAATCTGTCGTAAACGGGATTTGCTTTTGTCAAATCGAGAGTCAGCACACCGCCGAATATTTTTACGTCGTGATCCTTACCGTTTCTTCTGCACGTTACGTCAGCCGTTACGTAATACGAATTTTTATCGTATACGTTCAACTTATCGGACGAAACGGTGTATTTATACGCGTGATAAGTAACGCCGTCCAAATCGACGGAAACAAAACCGTCCGCAAGAATCTCCGCGTATTCTTCGCCGTTACGCATTACCGCAAGGTTTTGTTTTATAAAATACCCCTCCGCGCTCTTGTCTTCTATGTAGAATAAGAAATCGACGCTTCTTTCGGGATTATATACGCCCGTGAACTTGTTTACGTCAGCCGAACCGAAAGGCGTTGTAGGCAATTCGCTACCGTCGATACTGTCTATTGCGGAAGTTTTATAATCTATTGCCACTTTATAAAAATCCGCCGTCAGCGTAAGCGAATACACGCCCGCCATATCTTTCGTTTCGCCTATTTTTTTAAACGAACTCAACTTGTCCGCAATAAAATCCCTGTCTACTACCGTTGAAGTTACGTATTCTTTGCCTAATTTCCACCCGTCGAAAATACAGCCGTCTTTAACGCTTTCGGGAAGAGCGGTTGCGGGTAACGAAACTTTGTAGGATACGCTGTCCGTTCCGTCGATAGCGACTCCGCCGTCTTTAAACTCTATTACATATTCGTTGGGCGCGACTTCTATCTCAAAGTTTATTTCTCCCGTCAGAATACTTTCTTCGCTTAAAGCAAACTCGTCGTTAAGCAAAACAGCCGTGTCTTTAAGGGCTTTATCGCAATAATTCCAACATATAACGGTATAACCGAGAACGTCCGTTGCGTCCGTTATTTCGGGGGCGGTTATCTCGTGATTGAAATAATCTTTTTCCGTAGCGTAGTAAACGTTTGAAGAAAACACCTTGTCCGTCGTTTTTTTATACCGAATATCGGACGGAACGGTAAAGTTTACTTTATATTTTCTTGCGGAAACCTCGTAATTGGCCGTAAGCGTTATATGTTCGTTATCTTGTCCGACAAGCGTTATTTCGTTGCCCGAAAAACATTCTTCGCCGTTATACGTCCAAAAAGAAAAGTTATATTGATATTTTTTATATTCTTCCGTACCGACGGAAAAAGTCTTTTCGGCGCCGTCGAAAAGTTTAAGAGTGTCGCCGTAACGGTATTCCGTAGTACCCGTTGTTTTTCCGTTTGCGTCTACGAAATCGACGAATATCCTGTTAAGCCAACTGTCTATTTTCGGTTTTGCGACAACGGTTATATTAGCGTAACCTTTAAACGCGGGAACGTCCGTCGCGCTTATCTTAATTCCGTAAGTTTCATTGTAATATTCCCATTCGGTAAAGGAATACGTTTTGCCCGTTTCAAAAGCAACGTATCCGGACAGTTTGTCGTCGGGAACGCTTTCAAGACCGATACCGAAAGTATCGTAGTCGTAACCCGTTATTTCCGAACCGTAAACGTCGGTAAGTTTAAAGTTTTCGTCGTCGTTACGCCAAACGGCGTAAAGCGTCAAATCTTTGTCGGGAACGGTTAAGGAATAATCGAACGGAAGAAGTTTGTTTTCTTCTTTATCTATGATAACCCATTGCTCGGAAGCGTTTTCGGACAAATAATCTCCGTCCGAAAGGCTTTTTTCGTTAAAAGTCTTTGCACGGTCTGAAATATCGAGAAAAGCGCCTTGTTTTACGAACAACTTTTCAGTCGTGTTATTTGCGTCGTCCGCCGAGCCGTTGTCCATATAGTTC
>CAKQSC010000119.1 GCA_934271725.1 uncultured Clostridia bacterium | reverse complement strand
CCCCGCGCTTATGAAGCACAAGGGTAAGTTGTTCCCGATAGGATTTATCGATTTTCTGAAAGCCATAAAGCACCCGAAAGGGGTGGAAATGGCGCTTGTCGGACTTAAACACAAATACAAAAACAGCGGTATCAACGCTATAATAATAAACAAAATATCCGACAGCCTCATAAAATACAAAATACCTTACATAGAAACGAATCCCACGCTCGTTACCAACGACAGTATTCAGTTACAGTGGAAGTTTATGGAAACGGAGATAATAAAAGAGCGTAAAACGTACTCGAAAAATATTTAAAAAGCGAGAAAAAGTGTCATATCGGCACTTTTTCTTTTTATTTACTTGAAAAAATCGCTTAATAATGTTATAATCGTCTTAATAATGTTTTTTCGGAGAACGGTAATGGACAGAACACAGTTGAAAGATATTTTTAAAAACCCCGAAGGGTTTGACGGTAGGGAAGTAACCGTTTGCGGTTGGGCAAGAACGATAAGGGACAGCAAAGCGTTCGGCTTTATAGAACTTAACGACGGCAGTTATTTCAAAAACTGTCAGGTTGTGCTAGTAAGAGAAACTTTGGCTAATTACGACGAGGTCGTTAAACAGAACGTAGGTGCGTCTTACGTGGTTAAAGGCAAAGTCGTTTTAACGCCCGAAAGACCGCAACCGTTTGAAATCAACGCGGTGAGCGTGGCGATAGAGGGAACTTCTACGCCCGACTATCCTTTGCAGAAAAAAAGACACTCTTTGGAGTTTTTAAGAGATATAGCCTATCTTCGCCCGAGAACGAACACTTTTAACGCGGTGTTCAGAATAAGAAGCGAATCGGCTTTCGCCATACATAAGTTTTTTAACGACAGAGGTTTCGTTTACGTTCATACGCCCATAATCACGGGTAGCGACTGTGAGGGTGCAGGCGAAATGTTTCAGGTAACCACGCTCGATTTGAATAATATTCCCGAAACGGAAGACGGCAAGGTGGATTATTCCAAAGACTTTTTCGGTAAACCCGCAAACCTTACCGTTTCGGGGCAACTCAACGTAGAAACTTACGCAATGGCTTTCGCCAACGTTTACACGTTCGGTCCGACGTTCAGAGCGGAATGTTCCAACACGACGAGACACGCGGCGGAATTCTGGATGATAGAACCCGAACTTGCGTTTGCCGATCTCGCGGACGATATGGACTGCGCGGAAGATATGGTGAAATTCGTTATATCTTACATTATGGAACATTGCGAGGAAGAGTTGGCGTTCCTCAATAAATTCGTCGATACGGGGCTTCTCGACAGACTTAACAACGTGGTAAACAACTCGTTCGTAAGACTTACGTATACGAAAGCGATAGAGATACTCGAAAAAGTAAAAGACAGATTTGAATATCCCGTTTATTGGGGAGCGGATCTTCAAAGCGAACACGAAAGATATCTTACGGAAGAGGTTTATAAAAAGCCCGTGTTCCTTACGGATTACCCCAAAGAAATCAAGGCGTTTTACATGCGTCTTAACGACGACGGAAAAACGGTTGCGGCGGCGGACTTGCTCGTTCCCGGAATCGGCGAACTCATCGGCGGAAGTCAGAGGGAAGAAAGACTCGAAGTTCTCGAAAAGAGAATGGACGAACTTAAAATGGATAAATCTCAATACTCGTGGTATCTCGATTTAAGGCGTTACGGCGGAGTAACTCATTCCGGCTACGGGTTAGGATTTGAAAGAATGGTTATGTATTTAACCGGAATTGCGAATATAAGAGACGTTTTGCCATTCCCGAGAACGGTCGGAAATCTCGAATATTAAGCGAAAGGTAAAACGGAATGAAAATTATTGTTGATTGCCACGGCGCCGATAAAGGCGTCGCGACTGTCGTTAAAGGAGCGGTTGAAGCGTTAAACGAAAAAGAGGGCTTCGGGCTTATCCTCGTCGGCGACAGAGAAAAAATAGAAAACGCGCTTAAAGGCGAAAAGAATACGGAAAGAACGGAGATTCTGGAAGCGACGGAAGAAATTACGTGCGACGAAGAACCCGTAAAGGCGATAAAGACTAAAAAACAAAGTTCCGTCGTTTTGGGACTTGAAAGACTGCGTAAAGACGAAGAAGCGAAAGCATTCGTAAGCGCGGGTTCTACGGGGGCGGTACTCGTGGGGTCTCTTCTTCTCGTCGGCAGGTTGCCCGGCGTGTCAAGACCGGCGTTATGTCCCGTTCTTCCTACCGCTTCGGGACAAGTGCTTCTTTTGGACAGCGGGGCGAACGCGGATTGTAAACCTATAAATCTGTGTCATTTCGCGCTTATGGGTTCCGCTTATTCGGAAGTCGTTCTCGGCATTAAAAATCCGAAAGTCGCTTTGCTTTCAAACGGAACGGAATCTCATAAAGGAAACCAACTCGTGCACGACGTTTATCCCATGCTCGAAAATATAGACGGGCTTAACTTTGTCGGAAACACGGAGGGAAGAGATCTTTTAAGCGGTAAGTTCGACGTCGTGGTAACGGACGGGTTCAGCGGAAACGTAGAACTTAAAGCGACGGAAGGCGCGATTAAGTTTTTGATGAAAGAACTCAAAGAGGAAATATATTCGAGCGTTAAAGGTAAGTTGGGCGGACTTCTTCTGAAAAGCACGTTTAAAAATCTTATGAACAAACTCGATTATTCGAGCCACGGCGGTGCGATATTGCTCGGTATAAAAAAGCCGGTGTTCAAAGCGCACGGCGCGTCGGAGGCGACGGCGGTTAAAAATACCGTTCTTCAAGCGGTGGGCGCGGTTGAAAGCGAACTTGTCGAAAGCATAAGCGATAAATTAAAGAACGTAGATTTGTCGCAGTTTAACGCGGAGTAAAAATTATGTTGTTTGATTTAACGGAATGCGAACAAACGTTGGGATATGTTTTCGGCGATAAAAATCTTCTTCGCAGATGTTTTACTTTTAAGTCGTACGCTAACGAAAACTTCGGGGCGCAGGACAACGAAAGGCTCGAATATCTCGGCGATGCCGTGCTCGGGTTTATCGTCGCGGAATATTTATATAAAACTTACTCGAATGACGACGAGGGCGAGTTGACTAAAAAGAGAATAAAACTCGTATCGAAAGAGCCTTTGCAGGAATCGGTTAAAAAGTACGGGTTCGACAAGTTTATGCTTGTCGGCGCGGGTACGAAAAGAGATTTGCACGGCAACGAAAAAATATTCAGCAGTCTTTTCGAGTGTATCGTCGCGGGTATTTATCTTGACGGCGGTGCGGAAAAGGCGAGAAGATTCGTTTTGTCCAAATTGATAGCGGACGGCGGTAACGCCGGCGTGAAAAAGGACAATCGGGTTAAAAAGATAACGGCGGAAAAAGATCCTAAATCCGCGCTTCAAGAATACGTTCAGAAATACAAACTCGGAAGTATCGAATACGTAGACAAAGGAAAAGACGGTCCCGACCACGAACCTACGTTTTTCGTCGGTTGTTATATCGACGGCAAAGAAACGGGAAGGGGAAAAGGGCATAACAAAAAAACGGCTCAGGCGGAAGCGGCGAAAACGGCGTACGCTAAAATAATCGGAAAACACACAAGGGGTAACGAACTTGAAT
>CAKQSC010000118.1 GCA_934271725.1 uncultured Clostridia bacterium | reverse complement strand
TTCTTTAAAAATCTCGTCGGCGGTGTCGCCTTTCTCCGTTTTTCTCGACTCGGCAAGAATCTTTACTATTTTCGTTTCGACTACTTTTTTCGCTTTTTCAAGCACCTCTTTCGTCTTTTCTTCTTTAACGAGTCTTATACTGCACTCTACCAAATCTCTTACCATAGACTCAACGTCTCTTCCGACGTAGCCAACTTCCGTATATTTGGTTGCTTCCACCTTTATAAAAGGCGCTTTCACGAGTTTTGCGAGTCTTCTTGCGATTTCCGTTTTACCTACGCCCGTAGGTCCTTTCATAATGATGTTTTTAGGCGTTATTTCGTCTTTCACTTCGTCGGAAAGTTTGCTTCTTCTGTAACGGTTGCGAAGAGCGATTGCCACCGCTTTTTTAGCCGTGCTTTGTCCTATGATGTATTTATCGAGTTCTTCGACTATTCTTTTAGGCGTCAATTCCATAACTTTTACCTCACAATACTTCGCAAGTGATATGGTCGTTGGTATAAACGCATATCTCGCTTGCGATTTTAAGCGCTTTCGTCGCTATTTCTTCCGCGCCGTAATCCGTTTCCTGCAACAACGCTCTCGCCACCGCAAGAGCGTAATTTCCCCCGCTACCGATAGCGCAAACTCCGCCGTCCGGCTCTATCAGTTCGCCGTTTCCGCTTATAATCAGCATAGTATCTTTATCGGCGGTAATCATCATCGCTTCGAGTTTTCTGGCGACCTTGTCGCTTCTCCACAATTCCGTAAGTTCAACCGCGGATCTCGTAAGGTTTCCGCTGAACTTATTGAGCATTTCTTCAAATCTTTCGGAAAGAGTAAATGCGTCCGCAACGGAACCGGCAAAGCCGAAAATTACCTTTCCGCCGAATATTCTTCTTACCTTTACCGCCGTATTTTTAAATATAATCGATTCGGACAACGTTACCTGTCCGTCGCCCGCAATCGCGACGTGTCCGTTTCTCTGAACGGCGCAAATCGTCGTTCCCTTAAAGTCGTTACTCATTTATTATCTCCTTTATTCTTTCTATTTCTTTCAAAGCGCGTTCGCTTTGTCTTCTCTTCTTTTCCGCCTTGTCTCTTATCTGATCGCCTGTTTCGAGAATACCGTAATTAGCGTTCATCGGCTGAAAATCGGGGTTAGGCGTCGCGATATAATTCGTAAGCGCGCCTATCATCGTTTTATCGTTTAATTTCAGCGTTTCTTTGCCGTTTAATCTTCTTGCGACGTTTATACCCGCAAGAAGTCCGGTCGCAACGCTTTCGACGTAACCCTCTACGCCCGTAATCTGCCCTGCGAAAAATATATTCGGGTTGTTTTTCAAAGACAAATCCGCGTTAAGACTTTCAGGCGAGTTTATAAAAGTGTTTCTGTGCATAACGCCGTACCTTAAAAACTCCGCGTTTTTCAAGGCGGGTATCATACCGAAAACCCTTTTTTGTTCGCCGAACTTCAAGTTGGTCTGAAAACCTATCATATTGTAAGAATTACCGAATTTGTCCTCTTTTCTGAGTTGCAGACACGCGTAAGCCGTTTTGCCCGTTTCGGGATTGCGAAGTCCTTTGGGTTTAAGAGGTCCGAATCTCAACGTGTCTATTCCTCTTGTCGCCATTATTTCAACGGGCATACACCCCTCGAAAACGTTAGTTTCAAAATCGTGCAATTCCGCACGTTCGGCGTTGATAAGCGCGTCGTAAAAAGCGAGATATTCCTCTTTATCCATCGGGCAGTTTATATGATCGCCGTTACCCTTGTCGTATCTGTCGCCGATAAACGCTTTCGTCATATCTATACTTTCGGCGGAAATTATCGGCGCGGAAGCGTCGTAAAAAGAAAGTCCGTCGCCCGTTTTTTCGCGTATGCTTTCGGAAAGTTTATCCGTAGTCAACGGTCCCGTAGCGTAAACGGTGGGAATATCGTCGGCTATTTCTGTTATTTCCTCGCAAAATACCGATACGTTCTCATTTGATTTAAGTCTGCCCGTTATATACGTCGCAAAATCTTCTCTGTTCACCGCAAGGGCGTTACCGGCAGGCACCCGCGTCGCGTCTCCCGCCTCTATGACGAGCGAGCCGAGTTTTCTCAATTCTTCTTTTAAAAGACCGCAGGCGTTTCCGTAAACGTCGTTGGATTTAAGCGAGTTACTGCAAACGAGTTCGCCGAACTTATCCGATTTATGCGCCGGAGTATAACTTTTCGGTTTTATGTCGTACAGCAACACTTTAAAGCCGTGCGTCGCAAGATAATTAGCGCATTCCGAGCCGGCAAGCCCCGCGCCGACTACTCTGACGGTTTTCGTTTTATCTTTCGTCATCTGTTTTATTTCTTTTCTTCCGTTTTTTTGTCGCCGTTCGGAACGTCCCAACTGTAAAAATCACATTCGGGATAGCCCGAGCAACCGTAAAACACCTTACCCGTTTTGGATCTCATTTTCTTTACAGGTCTTCCGCATTTAGGGCATTTACCCACTATTTCAGCGTTGTTTTTTGTATAACCGCACGCGCTACACTGCAAATATTCGCCGTACTTGCCGTTTTTTACAAGCATGTCGCCACCGCATGTCGGGCATTTCTCGTCCGCGATTTTGGGTTTATTTTCTCCGAGCGGTTTGGTGTTTTTGCATTTCGGGAAATTACTGCACGCAAGGAACTTTCCGTATTTTCCCTCTCTTTCGAGCATCATAGAACCGCATTTGTCGCATATATATTCGGTGGGAATAGCCGTGTTTTCCTTTACGGGCTTAATGTTTTTACATTCGGGGTATCTCGAACAAGCGTAATAATCGCCGTATCTTCCGCTTTTGATAAGCATGGGCGCACCGCACTTATCGCAAAGAACGTCCGTTATTTCCGCCTTTTTGAGTTCCTCTTCAAACGGAGCGTAAAAGTCCGCTATAAGTTTGTGCCAGTCTTTACCGCCCTCCCCTATTTCGTCGAGTTTGTCTTCCATTTCGGCGGTAAACCCTACGTCCATTACTTCTTTGAAATATTTTACCAAAAAGTCGACGAGAGTAAACGCTATTTCCGTCGGAACGATATATTTGCCTTCCTTTTTAGTGTATTTTCTGAAAGACAATATACTTACTATCGTGGCGTAAGTCGACGGTCTGCCGATACCCTTTTCTTCCATAAGTTTAACTATTGTGGAATCCGTGTATCTTACGGGCGGTTTAGTGAACTTCTGTTCACCCGTAATGCCGTCGTTAAAGAGTATTTCGCCCTCCGTAAGGTCGGGCAAAAGTCCCTGTGCCGTTTCCGCGTCGTCGCCGGCGTCGAGTTTTGCCGAATCGTCGTAAACGGCGGTATAGCCTTTAAACAAAAGCGTCTTGCCGTTCGTTTTGAAAACGCAGTTTTCGCATTCCGTTTCGACGGACACGGTATTATATTTCGCTTCCGCCATCTGCGAAGCGATAAATCTCTCGTAAATGAGTTTATACAGTCTGTAATGGTTGTTGTCGAGAAGCCCTTTAACTTTTTCGGGCGTTTTGTTTACGTCTATCGGACGAATCGCTTCGTGAGCGTCCTGCGCGCCTTTTTTGGTTTTATAAAAATTAGGCTTTTCGGGAACGTATTCGCCACCGTAAGTTTCCTTAATGTAATTTAAC
>CAKQSC010000117.1 GCA_934271725.1 uncultured Clostridia bacterium | reverse complement strand
ACATACGGTATAAGACCGTGCAATGTTAAGATAAACGCTAATAAAGTTCAGAAAGTTTGCTTAAACTATCATTTGGGAAAATGCTCGGGCGAGTGCGCGGGACTTATAACCAAAGAAGAATATATGAAGAAAGTGAACGGCGCGCTCGATTTTTTGAACGGCAACGACAACGCTCCCGAAGTCATTCTGAAACGAAAGATGACGGAGTTTGCCGAAAAAGAAGAGTTTGAAATAGCGCAAAGTTACAAAGAAAAGTTGGCTATGCTCGATAAAATCAAACTCAAACGGATAACCGCTCTTAACAGATTTATCAACGCCGACGTAATAAGTCTCGTTACCGACAATATATATACCGCCGTCAATATGCTTTTCATTCGTAGCGGAAGAATGGTCGGCGGAAAAAACTTTCAGTTCGATATTTCTCCGTGCGGAGCGGAAGAAGATTTGACGCAATTCATTATACGGTATTATAAAACGGAAGTCGAACTGCCGGACGAAGTTATAGTAAACCTCGACATCGACGCCGAACTTACCGAAAATTATTTCAAAACGTATTTCGGCAAATCTCTTTCCGTTCTGTATCCCAAACAAGGTGTAAGAAAACAGTTGAGCGATATGGCGAAAAACAACGCTTCCGATTACCTCGATAAAGTTATAGACAAAATAAACCATAAAGAAGATATGACGCTGAACGCCTGCACGAGACTTCAAACCGTTTTAGGACTTAAAAATTACCCGAGAAGAATGGAATGTTACGATATTTCCAACGTCAGCGGAGTGGATAAAGTCGGCTCTATGGTGGTGTTTATCGACGGAGAACCCGCAAAAGACCTTTACCGTAAGTTCAAAATTAAAACGGTCGAAGGGGCTAACGATTACGAAAGCCATAAAGAGATGATGAGAAGACGGCTTACCCGTCTTACGGCGGGCGACGAAAACTTTGCCAAACCCGATATGATTATCATAGACGGCGGAAAAGGGCAACTTTCAAGCGTTATGGAAGTGTTTAAAGAGTTTAACGTAACGGATATAGATCTTACCGCGCTTGCGGAACGCGAAGAGGAAATCTATACGACCGCCCGTCCCGAACCGTTTATAATCGACAGGCACGATTACGTTCTTAAACTTATGCAGAGAATCCGCGACGAGGCGCACAGATTTGCCATAACCTATTTTAAAAAGACGCACGTAAAGAGAAATCTCGAAAGCGAACTCAATGAAATAAACGGCATAGGCAAGGCAAAGAGAATTGCTTTGACCGCCAAATTCGGAAGCGTTTCCGCAATCAAAAAGGCAAGCGTAAAAGAACTTTCGTCGGCGGACGGAATAGGACAAAAACTTGCGGAAGAAATCTACGCGCATTTTCACAAAGGAGAATAAACTTGAAATATAAACTTATTGCTTGCGATTACGATAATACTTTGGGTACGCGTCCGGACGTGATTTCCGAAAAAAATCTTGGTGCCGTTAAAAAATATCTGAAAGAGGGCGGAATATTCGTCGTGTGTAGCGGAAGAATGTTGAGTTCCGTTCGTAAAATTACCGCGAAGAACGACCTCGATTGCGATATAATAGCCTATCAGGGGGCTGTAATTTCGCTTAAAAACGGCAAAACGCTTTTTTGGGGCGGAATAGACACGGAAACGTCTTACAAACTTTTAAGAATAGGAGAAAGCCGTAACGAACATCTGAATATTTTCGTAGACGACGTTCACTATACGGACAGGCTTAACGAATACACCGAGTTTTACGAAAAATCAAGCGGAACCGTTTGCGTTAAAGCGAAAGGCAAACTTTCCGATTTCGTCAAGGACAACAATCTTGTATGTCAAAAGATTTGTATAATGAATCCCGCCGACGAAACGAAAGAAAAAATCGATTTCTACGCGAAAGAGTTTCCTTATCTCGAAGTAAACAGCGGGGCGACGTGTCTGACGGAGATAGTCGACTTAAAAATGAATAAGGGAAACGCTTTAAAAAGAATTGCCGAATATTACGGTATGGATATAAGCGAAACAATCGCGATAGGCGACAGTACGAACGATATAAGCATGATAGAAGTCGCAGGGCTGGGTATCGCCGTAGGAGACGGAGACGAAGAGTTGAAAGGAAAGGCGGACGTTATCGCGCCCGACTTTAAAGAGGACGCCGTTGCGTACGTCATAGAAAACTATTGCAAAAACGGTTAAAATGAGTTATAATAGATGAACCGTTACGAAAAACGGATTTTTATCAATAAAAAATTATTCGGAAAATATTGAAATGGAACAAAAAACTATAATACTTGAAGAAAACGTATCTAAAAATATAGAACTTAACGACGTTATGAAAATGCCCGTTCTCGTTTTAAGAGGAAAGGTATTGTTTCCCGGAACGATTGCCGGGCTTGACGTCGGCAGAGAAAAGTCGATAAAGGCGGTGGACTATGCTTTAAAACGCGGGTTACCGCTTATGATAGTAACTCAAAAAGATATACAAAAAGAAATACCCGACGAAAACGACGTATATCATACGGGCGTCGTTTCTGTTGTCGCGCAGATTGCCAAATTGACGGCAAAAATGCAGAAGGTCAACGTACGCGGTCTGTACAGGGCTAAAATAACGGCTTACGAAAAAGGGGAAGATTTCGATTTCGTTACCGTGGAAAAGGCGGATTTTATTCCGTCCGACGTAACCGATACGGAAACCGCGCTTTCTTTGGCAAAAGGCGCTTTTTCGCAATATATTCTTCTCGATAAAAGGACAACGGCAACCAAAGAAATATTCGATACTATTCTTAATATCGCGGACGCGAACGAATTCGTAAACAACGCGTCGTCCGTAGCGCAGTTCAAATATCCCGACGCGCAAACGCTTATGGAAGAAGAGGATACTTATTCTAGGCTCGTTTCCTTTTACGCGCTTATTCAGAAAGAAATAGAAGTGGCTAAAATAGAACGCAAAATCAACGCGAGCGTGAAGAAAAGCATAGATAAAAATCAGAAAGAGTATTTGTTAAGGGAACAGATAAAAGCCATTCACGACGAACTCGGCGACGACGCCGATAAAAGCGAAAAACTTGCCGATAAAGTAAAGGCGAAAGGAATGCCGAAAGAATCGGAGGAAAAGGTTCTTAAAGAAGTTGCCAAACTCGATAAACTTTCGCCTAACATGCCCGAATATACGATACTTTTGAATTATATCGATCAGATACTCGAATTGCCTTTTTCGGAAAAATCGACGGATACGGAAGATATAAACAGGGCGAGAGAAATACTCGACGAAGACCATTTCGGCTTGCAGAAAGTTAAAGAGAGAATACTCGAATATCTTTCGGTTATTAAACTTACGGGCAAAATAAAAGGACCTATACTTTGTTTCGTAGGACCTCCGGGAGTCGGAAAAACGTCGATTGCCAAATCGATAGCGAGGGCTCTTAACAGAAAGTTTGTGAGAATGAGCCTCGGCGGTGTGAGAGACGAGTCCGAAATAAGGGGGCACAGAAGGACTTACGTTGCGGCAATGCCGGGAAGAATTATTTACGCAATGCAACATTCCAACACGATAAATCCCGTGTTTTTGCTTGACGAAATAGATAAAATCGGCAAAGACATTCAGGGAGATCCCGCAAGCGCGCTTTTAGAAGTTCTCGATCCCGAACAAAACAATTCGTTCAGAGAT
>CAKQSC010000116.1 GCA_934271725.1 uncultured Clostridia bacterium | reverse complement strand
TTATAGCGTCGTCCGCCTCTACAAGCCTTTCCACCATATCCATATCCGGTCCGTTTTCGTTCATCGGTACGTTTATCATCTCTATGCCGAAATATTCCGTTATGGCGAAATGCCTGTCATACCCCGGTACGGGACAAAGCCACTTGACTTTATCGAGTTTGCACCACGGGGTAGAACCGAATATGCCGTGCGTCATTGCGTTTGCTATAAGATTGTACATTACGTTAAGCGACGAGTTGCCGAATATTATGATATTCTCTTTCGGCACTTCTATTATATCGCCTAAAAGCCGTTTACATTCTTCTATTCCGCCCAAAACGCCGTAATTACGGCAATCTATGCCGTCCTCGCAATTAAGGTCGGCGGACGAATTAAGAACGTCCATCATACCCATAGAAAGGTTAAGTTGTTCTTTGCAAGGCTTTCCCCTTGCCATATTGAGTTGTAAGTTCATCGACTTATACTTCTCGTATTCGGCAAGAAGTATGTCGAGTTCTTTTCTTTTTTCCGTTTCGTTCATAATCAATCGCTTATAATGAAAACGCCGTTTTCCTCTTCACCGCCCAAAACGACGGAAACTTTTTCGTGCTTTGCCGTAGGTATGTTCTTGCCCACGAAATCGGGACGAATGGGAACTTCTCTGTGCCCCCTGTCTACAAGCACCGCGAGTTGCACGGCTTTCGGTCTTGCAAGGGAAAATATGGTTTCGATACCCGCGCGTACCGTTCTGCCCGTATAAAGCACGTCGTCCACGAGAACGACCGTTTTGTTTTCAAGACTGCACGGAATATCGCTTTCCGTTGCTTTTTTCGCCTTTTCTTCCGCCGTATAGTCGTCTCTGTGCATAGTAACGTCTATACTGCCGACTGCAACGTTTACGCCCTCGAACTTCAAAATATTTTCTTTAAGGGCTTGCGCTATGCGTACACCGCGCGTTTTGATGCCTAAAATCACCAACCCGTCGCACCCTTCGTTCTTTTCTATTATTTCGTGAGTTATTCTCGCAAGCGAACGGTTTATCGTCGCTTCGTCCATTATCTGTACTTTTCTTGCCATATCACACCACAATCAATTTATTCAATACCGACAAAGTCGCTTCTTTATCCGCTACGCCGTTTAAAATAGAAGCAAGCACCGCCACCACCGTTATTATCATAGTCGCCGTAAGCACGGTTGAAACTATTCCGTAAACAAAAACGTTTTTTTGCGCTTTTCTTTTAATCAACCCTGCGTTGAGTATAATCGCCACTATATCGAACACGGCAAACGCCCCGCAACCGACTAAAAAATAGAAAAACAACGCTATCTTTGCCACAGCGATACCCAGGTCGTTTATATTGCCTACTTCTTTAAGTTGACCGCGCATTACGCCTATAACCGTCATCAGCGCGATAAACAAAACCGCGGACAACACCGTGAATATTATGCCGGCTACAAATCGCCCTTTGCTCTTTTTCCCGTTGCCGTCGGGCAAAATATCTTTATTATAGTTAATTTCCGTTGCGTTTTCTCCCATACCGTAGCGGTTCTCCTTTTTCGCCGTAAAACAATCGCGTTTATTTCACAATTATAATATCATATATTTCGCGCGAAAGAAACTGTTTTTTTATAAAATAAGCCGAGCAAACCTTAAATATCGTCTGCCCGGCTGTTTTTTACTCTTCTTCGTCTTCTTCGGGAAGGTCTACGTTGTGATAAACTTCCTGAACGTCGTCCAAATCTTCAAGCGCGTTGAGAAGTTTCATAAACTTTTCGTTTGCTTCCGCGCTCAACGTCATTTTGCTTTGAGGAACCATTTCGACGGACGCTTCGTAGAAAGAAAGTCCTTTGTCCTCGAAATATTTTCTCGCTTCCGAAAAGGACGCTACGTCCGTATCGACCACGAAACAATCGTCTTCCGTTACCATATCGTTCGCGCCCGATTCGAGAACGTATTCCATCATCGTATCCTCGTCGAGATCGGGTGTTCTCACTACGGAAATAATACCCTTTCTGTCGAACATATAAGATACGCAACCGGCGTTGCCGAGTTCACCGCCGTTTCTTTTAAGAGCCGTTCTTACGTAGTCTACCGTTCTGTTTTTGTTGTCCGTAAGCGTTTCTATGATAAGCGCGGTACCGTTGGGACCGTATCCCTCGTAAGTAAGGTTTTCGTAAACGGCGTTGCCGAGTTCGCCCGCCGCCTTGGCGATACATCTTTTGATGTTATCGTTGGGCATATTTGCCGCCTTTGCTTTCGCAATGCAGTCGGCAAGTTTAGAGTTGGTCGAGGGATCCGGATTGCTTTTCGCCGCTACCGCGATTTCACGACCGATTTTCGTAAATATTTTTCCTTTTATAGCGTCTGCTTTCGCTTTCTTTACCGCAATGTTAGCGGAATGGCTGTGTCCTGACATGCTGTTCTCCTTATTTCAATAAATACATCAATATGCTTGCCGATACGCCCGCGTTTAAACTTTCCATATTCTTTTCCATAGGTATCTTAACGGTGTAATCGGAAAAGTCGTAAACTTCTTTGCGAATACCGTTGGCTTCGCTTCCTACGACAAGACAGAACTTTTCTTTCTTTTCAAACGAAAAAACGTCCTCGCCGTCCATATCCGCGCATATAACGTTATAACCGTTCAATGCCGACTTTATCTCTTCTAATCTTCCGATATGAAGATTTACGAAATAAATACCGCTCATACTCGCCCTGACCGCTTTTAAGTTAAAAGGATCCACGCAGTCGAGAAGATATAAATCGTTATAACCGGAAGCGACCGCCGTCCTTACGATAGTGCCCATATTGCCGGGATCTTTGATTCCGTCGAGCAAAAGACATCTTTTACCGGAAGGCTTTCTCACGTCGACGCGTGGCATTTCCACCACCGCCATAACCCCTTCCGGACTGACTTCGCCCGTAATCGAGTCGAACACACCGTCCGTTACGGTTAAGATTTCGCCGTCGAATATTTTTTCAAACTCACAAGAGCGAGCCTCCGTTACGACAAGCGTTTTAATCGGCATATTATTAAAAATCGCTTCCCGCACGGTTTTTAAGCCTTCCGCAACGTATACACCTTGCAGATAGCGACGATTTTTATCGGAAAGCGATTTGATGTTTTTGATTTTTTCGTTCTGACGTGAAGAAATCAACATTTAAAATTATTTTGCAAGCGCCTTTTTAGCGGAATCGGTAAGCGCGGTGAATCCCTTTGCGTCCGTTATCGCTATGTCGGCAAGTACCTTTCTGTTAAGGTCGATACCCGCGAGTTTAAGACCGTGCATAAACTTGCTGTAAGAAATGCCGTTGAGTCTGCAACCTGCGTTTATTCTTGCGATCCAGAGTTTTCTGAAATCGTTTTTCTTGTCCTTTCTTCCTACGTAAGCATATTGACCGGACTTCATTACGGCTTCTCTCGCGACGCGATAGCATCTGCTTCTCATTCCGTAATAGCCTTTTGCTTGTCTTAATATCTTTCTACGCTTTTTTACGGCGTTTACCGCTCTTTTAATACGCATAATTTTCTCTCCTTCGTCGCTTATTTGTTGTAGACGAGATTCTTAATCGTCTTTTCTTGCGTCTGATGAACGTAAGCGCCTTGTTGAAGGCGATTCTTTCTCTTTCTGTCTTTCTTGGTTAAAATGTGGTTTTTGCCTTGGCACGCTCTTTTTACGTGTCC
>CAKQSC010000115.1 GCA_934271725.1 uncultured Clostridia bacterium | reverse complement strand
GAGCACCACCGACTTTTCGTCGACAGCCTACTTATATTATCATATACCCATTCCTCTTGTCAATCGTTTTTTGATAAAAAACCAAAGATTTTTCAAGTTTTTTCGGTAATATGTTCCAAAGTAAACCGCCAACTTGCGGATAGTGGATTTATTATAAACTTTTTATATGCGAATTGTCAACGATTTTTTCACACTTTTTCAATTTTTTTCGACAATTTTTACTTTTTACGGTCTTTGCGACATAATTTCATCACATTATTATATATAGTAACGGAAACCGTCTTACCGTCAATCTTCTTTAAAACAATCGAAGCCGGCGCCGACGTTGAAAAAGTATTTCGCAATTCCCAAATCCGTTTTGGTGTAAAACCCTCCCGACGTATCCGCTTCCGCCTTTCCTTCCGCCGATAAATTAAAACGGAACTTTTGCTGATTCATAGCGGTCGGGGCGAGAAGAGCCGTTTCCACACCGTTTTTATACCACTCCGGAACCGTACTCGCCTCACACGAAGCAACCTCGCCGAACGTTTTGCTTTTACGCGGGAAACCGGTCGTCGCGCCGTAACCGATAGCGATAACTCCGCACAACTTTTCACCTTTATCGACGACGAACGCCGTTTTTACCTTTTTGTACGTCAACGCCACCCAGCACGAATTAAGCCCGAGCGTCTGAACTTCGAGCATTATCTTTGCGCCGTAGTACCCGATTTTTTCTTGAAGGTCTTTCGCCTTTTTGCCGATAAGCGCGACGTAATTACACACGCCCGAAAAATTACCGTAACGAGCCATAAACCCGTCAAACGCTTTCGGTTCGTTCGTAACCAATTGAATATGCAAATCTCCGCGTTCGTTGCAATCGTCGATGACTTTTTTCAACGCTTTTACTTTTTCCGATTCAATCTTCTTGTCCGTATAAGATCTTACGGAATGTCTTTCTTTCACTGCGGTTATTAAATCCATTAAACACCTCCTTATATTTATTTTAACCCGATTATTCGCTTTTCAACTCTTCGACCGGATCTTTTTTGGCGATAAGGCTTGCGGGAATAATGCCCGCAGCCATAGTAAGAGCGACGCTTACGGCAATCATTATAAGCACGGTTGTAAAAGACAACGACGCAAGCGTGTATATGCCGAACATTGTTATTTTGTTAATCCGTTTTATTTTTTCGCGCCTTTTCTGTTTTTTAAAAAGTTGATAAGAACGTACAGCCCGACAAACAGGACTATCGAACCGATTACAACGCCGTACATCGCGCCGACGCTTACCTTATTTTTAAAGAAATATAAATTGCAGTCAACGCTGTCTTTGATTTTTTCGACCGTTTCGGGCGGGAAACCTTGTTTGAGCATTTCGTTACAAACGCCCGAAAGAGAGTGATTTCTTATAAGAGAAGTGCCGTACGTTCCGGGCAAAAATCCGAGAACGGCTTGAAGTCCCGAGCCGAAGTTGGAAATGGGCATATACGCACCGCAAACGAAACCGTAGCAGGAAGAAACAATTGTTCCCACCGCGCTTGCCTGTCCCTGCGAGGTCAGAAATACGTTTACGCACGACGAAAGAGCCGTTCCGAACATTGTCAATATAAAGACGTCTACGACGACGAGAACAGCGTCTGTCGCGGTAAGATACCACCCCTGCGTCGCAATATACGCAAAACACGCCACCGTTGCCGTTCCGCTTACGATAAGCGTTGTTAAAAGAGTAGCCGTATAATACGATAAAGCAAAAGTGTATTTCTTTACCGGGGTTACGGCAAAGTCTTTTCTCGCACCGCGAATCTTGTCGTTCACCATTAAAAGGTTAGAGCAGAATGCCACCGTTACGCAACTTACGGCAAGAATAGACGACGTAAGTTGCCCGCCCACCATTCCGTTTATAATTTTTTTCGGAACGGAAAAATCCTCGGGAATAGCGGAAGTAAACGCTTCTCTGTACACCTTTGCGAGAAAGGTCATATATAAAACGAGAAGAATAACGGGCGTTATCAGCGAAGTGAAAAACATCGCTTTGTCTTTAAAAAAGAGTTTTACGTTTCTTTTCGTCAACGATAAAAAGGTTTTCATAAATTGCCCCCTTCGAGTTTTTTGCCCGTAACGGCAAGAAAAACGTCGTCCATTTTTCCTTTTGCTATCTCGAAATCGTTAAACGTTTCGGGGTGTTCGAGAATGAGTTCTTTCGCCCGACGGGTATTTTCAACCTCTATTCTGTACGCGCCGTTCACCGCAGTATAAGGCATACCGAGTTTTTTAACCGCTTCTTCGTTCGTATTGTAAACCGTGATATAGTCGCCCGTGTATTTATTTTTAAGGTCTACGGGGCTTCCCTCCGCAACGATTTTACCCGAGTCGAGAATAACCACGTAATCGGCATCGGCGGACTCTTCCATATAATGTGTGGTAAGAAAAACGGTCATCTTTTCGTTTTTCCTCAAATCGTCTATAACTTTCCACATAGTTTTTCTAGTTTGCGGATCAAGCCCGGTCGTCGGCTCGTCGAGAACGATTATAGCCGGTTTATGTATAAGAGCCCTTGCCACGTCTATTCTTCTTGCCTGACCGCCCGAAAGTTTGCCGAGAGTACGGTTTAAAAGATTTTTAAAATCCAACGCTTCGGCAAGTTCGTTTATTCTTTCTTTCGCTTCTTTGCCGAAAATACCGTAAAGACTTGCCCTGTAAGCGAGGTTATCTTTAACGGTAAGTTGTTTGTCGAGTACAGACGTCTGAAATACGACGCCTAAATCTTTGGTTATTTCGAGCATATCTTTTTCAACGTTTTTGCCGTTGATAACCACTTCTCCACCGTCTTTTTCGAGAGTTCCGCACATAATAGATATGGTCGTCGACTTTCCCGCGCCGTTCACGCCGAGAAAAGCAAACAACTCACCCTTTTTGACTTTAAACGACAAATCGTTTACGGCATGCACTTCGCCGAACTTTTTATCGAGATGATTTATTTCTATGATATTTTCCATTTTTCCTCCGGCCTTATTTTTTCGTCCGTTTTACACGAACAAAAAATCACTGTTGCAACACCTTGTCAGTCAAATCCTCGAAAACGTCCGCTTTTACGAGAGCGATACCTTTCTTCTTATCGCAAAGAACGATAATCGAATCGCCCGTTTTAATATCGAACATATTCCGCGCTTCTTTCGGAATGACTATCTGACCTTTTTCGCCTACTTTACAAATACCGACATACTTGTTTTTATTTTTATCCATAATACCGCCTTTTTTGTAAAACTTGTCATACTTGTCATACTTTTCATACTTATTATACTTTTATCCTTATTGCTTGTCAAGCAAGTACACGACGTTTTTGTTAACAAATCGTTTATTTTGGGATTAAAAGAATAAAAAGTTGAAAAGATAGTTAAAAACAGTTGCTTTTTTTACGATTTTTTGGCATTATATATAGGTACGGAGAGATGGCCGAGCGGTTGATGGCGCACGCTTGGAAAGCGTGTATAGCGAAAGTTATCGCAGGTTCAAATCCTGTTCTCTCCGCCAAAAGGAAATAATACGAACACCGAGACAAATTCGGGGTTCGTATTATTCTTTTCTAACGATTATTTCGGTATAAGAATTGAATTATGAATACTTACGACGACAGCCGGGCGAAAACAATCGCTCGGCTTTTTCTATGTCCAAAACAGAATACGGTTGCAAGAAACGATAACAATACAAC
>CAKQSC010000114.1 GCA_934271725.1 uncultured Clostridia bacterium | reverse complement strand
TTAACGAAACGACGAAAGAAAACGTAATTTTAGAAAAAACAAACCATTTCGAGCGGACTTATATAAAAGAGGTGCCGTCTTCCTGTACGGGAGACGGAAAGGAGGGCGTCAAAGGGCATTTCCACTGCGTGGCGTGTAATAAAGACTTTGACTTAAAAGGCAACGTCGTTACCCCCGAAAGTCTTGTGATACCCGCAACGCACACTATGGTTTATCACGCGAAAATAGAATGCGGTTGCGAAACGGACGGCGTGAAAGAATACAGTCATTGCACGGTTTGCGACAGAAACTATGCCGACGCCGCGGGGACGACTCTTTTAACCGACCTTACGATACCTAAAAAAGGACATAGTTTTTACACGAACGGCGCGCTCGACGAAAGCAAGTTTATGCTCGGAAAACCTGCCACCGAAACGGAGAAAGGCTGGGTAGCGCATTACCACTGCGACGACTGCGACTTGAACTTCGATGCCGACGGCAACAAACTAAACGACGTATACTTGATTTTCGGTCATACGTTAAAGTGGGTTGAAGAAAGGCCTATGAACTGTTCGGGGAGTATCGAAGGCAGAAAAGGGCACTACGAATGTACGGACGACGGATGTTATAAGTTGTTCGATATAAACGGTAACGAAACGGATTTGAACGAATTGACGATACCCGTAACGCACGTTTTCGGCGACCTTATAGCGGCGCACGACGGCGATTGCCAAAACAAAGCGGCGCTGCAAGATTATTACGTCTGTAAAGTATGCAATCTCTTCTATGACGAAAACGGCAACCGTATCGCGGGAATCGACTTATTTGGCGGCTTGGGCGACCACGTTTGCGAATACGTGTACGAAAACGAAAGTTACCACAAAAAAATATGTACGGTTTGCGGCAACGAACAAGGCTTGTTCGGGCATAGCGGAACGGCGAAATATTCCGTCAACGCAAACGGCGAAAAAGTAAAGAAAATAGAATGTGAGTATTGCGGATACGTTACCCCCGAATCAACGTATTTCTCGCCGACCGACGCCACCGTACAGCCCGTTATCGTCGGTTTGAACGATAACAATAACGTAATAGTCGAGCTCGCGGGGGAAAAAGAGAATCGCAGAGTAGAACTCGCAGACGTAATCGACGAGAACACGAAAAGAGAACTAAACGCGTTTATATCCGCGTTCATTGCGGACAAGACGAAAAAGACGACGGAAAAAGAAATCACCGTCGTATACGAAGACTTTACTAAAACGCTCGAAATAGGGTTTATAAAAGTCGACTACGAGTTTGATAAACCGTACGCAATCGATTCGAGATACGACGTCAACGCAATCGATTCGTTGAATGATATAGGTTACGTAACTTACAGGGCAACGGGCGCGCTGCATTA
The DNA here is from genome assembly GCA_934271725.1 of uncultured Clostridia bacterium. Lineage (GTDB taxonomy): Bacteria > Bacillota > Clostridia > Christensenellales > Borkfalkiaceae > CAKQSC01. The sequence continues at coordinate 2,315 of CAKQSC010000114.1, read as the reverse complement.
TTACGGCATAGTCGTAATAAGCGACGAAGACGCGCAACGCTTTGCTGCGGTAAAGGCGGAGTTGGCGAAAACGGGCGGCGAACGCGAGTTTACGTATACGTTCTCGTACACGGGCGCAGAGTCCGACCCGACGTATTCCGTTACGATAACTTTATACGCCGATATGCCCGCCTACGTCGTCGGATTCAGGGTAGAAAACGAAGTAATGCGCGGCAACCGTCCGAGAATAGCGACGTTTACTTATAGCGACTATACGACGAAAAACGTGCTTGCCGACAATTTATACCCCGACGAAGATTATTTCTTTGACGCAAACAAATCGGGTATACAGAGCGGCGCGTTCGTGTATCGGGGACTGATAGCGTCCTCCGTGGTCGTAGTACACGACGGAAACGAGATAGAAAATATCGTACTGCCGAACAATAATATACAACTCGGCGAAGAACTTTATCTTATAGCGAAATATTACGACGGACACAAAGAAATAGTCGTTGTAACGGAAGATATGGTCAAGTCGGGCAATCTCGATATGAAAAAAGCGGGAACATATAACGACGTTATTATCGTTTACGGCGGTAAAGAGTGCTATGCGTGGAGAATAAACGTAAAAGACTACGATGACGACGTTCCGTCAAGCATATACGCGGAAGAAAGCAAAGTGCTGTGGAAAACGGATAAGGACGGCAATATCATACAGAACTTGTCGGGAATCGAAATAAGAGTATACAGGAAGAACGGCGAAAGTTATTTCGTCGACGTAACGTCCGAAATGATTTCTTACGACAAGAACCTTGCGAAAGAGGCGTTTGAAAACGGAGAAAGTTTTTCGGTTACGGTAAATTATCTCGGGTTGACCTGCGAGTTTGAAGTATCCGCGTTGACGGACGAAACGGAAATCATGTACGCGGGCGCAAGCCTTTATTTCGAGAATAAGATTTTCGGCGAAAAATATCTCGCGGTAGGCACGACGGATTATAAAAAGTATTACGTAAAGATTACCGCGGATATGATTTATAACGCGAAAAAAACAGGCGAAGGAACGGGCGAATACGTTAAAACCACGCCATTCGACCTTGCCTCGGCGGAAAGAGGAATATACGACGTTATAATAGTTTACGGCGGACGGGAGTTTGCCGAAACGGCTTACGTTTACTCTTCAAGCGACGTTAAGAGCGTGTTCTCGGTCGGCGCGGACGATTATTACGTTGCGGGAAGCAAAGAAAGCGTTATAAAAACAATTAAGCAATCGCTTACGCCGTTCTACGCTACTTACATAGATTTCGGCACGGAACAGGACAGAATCGAAGAAGAGGACGTCAGAGGAACTTCTCTGAACGTTATGGCGCCCGACGACGTCGACTTCTCGAAGCCGGGCAAAATCAAGTTGGTAGTAACTTATAAAAACGTTGCCACGGCGATAGAAACGGAACTTATAGCAAGCCCTTCGGGCGGTAAAGTTTATTATTTGGTCGAAGGCGACGACGTAACCAAAATCACCGTGTTTAACGAAGGGTACGTTTTCGCTTACGGCGAATACGGCAAGTTTTTTAAAGACGACGTAAACGGAGTGTTCGGTATAAAACGTAATTACGATCTTTTCTATCAAGTAGCGTTTTATAAGACTACGGGAACGGAAAACATTCTCGAACCGTTTAAAGCGTCGGACGGAAACGCAACTCTTGTGAAAACGCTTAACTATTTTGACGGTTCGGATAATTACGAATACGGTTTCTATAACCTTAACGGAAAGATATACGCCGATACGTTCTCGATTCGCAACGGAGTTAAATCGTACAGAGAAACTTGCTATGCGGAGTTTTCTTCCGACGGCAAAACGGTCGTTCTGAACGGAGAGGAAAAATATACGGTAGACGGAGACGATATGCGTTTCGTTATGGAGGGCAAAACCGTTTATAAGTTTGTTTACGAAGAGGATGAGGGCGTTTATAACAAGTTCTATTTCAACGATGACGGAAACGTTTATTCCGTGGTTGTAGAGGAAAACGAGGACGGAACGGTTACGGAAACGGTTCTCGGCGGAATCGCAAAGTGGACGAAACAAGATAACGAGGTTAAACTCATGCTCGGGGATGTGGAACTCATAAGGTTTGAAGTGGTAACCGTAGACGGCGAGGAAACGCTTGCGATTATATTCAACCTCATAGATTGATTTAATTTAATAAAACAAAGACGAAAGCGTCGGGCGGAAAATCCGCCCGACGCTTTTTGCTTGACGCCGTAAATTAGTCTGATATTATATTTTAAGCGTTTTTAGGTAAGCCTTTTGTTCTTCCGTTATGCGGTAACTCTCAACC
>CAKQSC010000113.1 GCA_934271725.1 uncultured Clostridia bacterium | reverse complement strand
CGCGATAGAATCCGCCTCCGACTTTACGGTTTCGCACGGGAAAGCGGTGGGAGCGGGGCTTGTCCTTGCGACGAAATACGCCTGCCGTCAAAAAATCTGCCGTGAAGATTTTTCGGACGAGATTACGAAAATACTCGCTTCTTACGGGCTTGACGCGACCTGTTCGTATTCCGTGAAAGAACTCGTACCGTATATGAAAAAAGACAAAAAAGCGGACGAAAACGGCGTGTTTATGATACTTCCCGTGGCGAAAAACAAATGCGAAATAAGATACGTAACCTTTGAAAGTTTGGAGAAAGCGGAACTATGAACGTAAAGATTTACCCGGGAAGGCTACTCGGAAAAATAAACGCAAAGCCATCCAAATCGTACGCGCAGAGATATATTTTCGCATCTCTTTTCTGCAAAGAAGAAACGGAAATACTTTTTAACGGCGGTTGCGCGGACACGGATTCCGCCCTGTCCGTCGCGGAGTCTCTCGGGGCAAAGGTAAAAAGAACGGAACGGGGCGTTACAATAACCCCTCCCGAAACCTTACCCGAACACCCCGTTTTAAACGTGGGGGAAAGTTTTACCACGCTTAATCTTATAATTCCCGCGCTTTCCGCGCTCGGTATTAAAGCCGAAATACGCGGTGAGGGCACGGCAAACGCAAGAAGAATATTTTTCGACGACATTTTAGACGGAAGCGTTCTGCCCGTAAAGATAACGGAAAAACTGTCGGGCGGAAAAATAGAAATCGACGGCGACAAAACCTCGCAGGCGGTTTCGGGGCTGATGTTCGCGCTCCCCTTTCTTCCCGATGACAGCGAAATAATACTCAAAACACCCCTCGTTTCCAAACCTTACGTCGATATCACGAAAGACGCGCTTAAATCTTTCGGTATAGAAATAGCCGAAACAAAAAAGGGTTATAAAATCAACGGCGATAAACGATACGTTTCGCCGGGGTGGATAGCGGTAGAAGGCGACTACACTTCGTCCGCCGTGTTTTTTACGGCAAACGTGATAGGAAATATCGTAAAAGTAAACGGGCTTAACCCGAACTCCGTTCAGGGAGACGCGGTGTTTAACAAACTCGCGCTGGGGTTTAGAAGTTCGGGAACGGTAACGGACGTTACGGATACGCCCGACCTTTTCCCTTACCTTGCGGTAGTCGCGGGGTATTCTTCGAGCAAAACAACCTTTACGGGAACGAATAGGCTTAAAAACAAAGAAAGCGACAGAGTATCTTCCGTATACGAATGTCTTACCTCCCTCGGCGTAAAGTGCGAAAAAGGCGACGATACTTTCACGGTGTACGGAAACGGCAAAATAAAGGGCGGGGAAATCTCTTCTTTCGGCGACCACAGAATAGTAACGGCGTTTGCCGTTGCGGGGACTATGGCAAGCGAACCCGTAATTATAAAAAATTGCGAATGCGTAAAGAAATCTTACCCCGATTTCTTTGAAGATTTTAAATCTCTCGGCGGTAAATATGAAATCTGTTAGTTCGGGCAAAAACTTAATAATGGAAATCGAGGGCGAATCGCACTCCGAATATATAAGCGGAAAAGTGCTTAATATGCCGAAAGGGCTTACGGTAGACGTCGACTTAATGAAAGAGTTTTTAAACCGCAGAAAAGCGGACGGCGTGTTTACTACGGCAAGGACGGAAAATGACGAACCGGAAATACTTTCGGGCGTAACGGACGGGAAAACGGACGGCAAGGCGTTTATAATCCGCTTTAAAAACGAAAACGCGGACGACAAACCCTACGCCCGCACGAGAATCGTTCCCCGCCCCTCTCAAAGCGACTACGTGTCTTATGTAAAATACGGCGAGATTTTACCGGGCGGTGGGCATTTTTCGGGCAGACTTACCCTCGTTACGACGGCGATAGGGTTTATTTTCAAAACGGCTCTCGAAGAAAAGGGCATATACGTCGGCAGTCATATTCTGTCCGTCGGGAAAGTCAAAGACAAGCCTTTCGATCCCGTAAAACTTACGAGAAAAGATTTTTCGACCGACCGCGTTCCCGTTACGGATTTTTCAAAACGCGAGAAAATCAAACGCCTCGTAACGGACGCCAAAAGCAAAGGCGACAGTCTGGGCGGTGTAGTCGAATGCGGTGTAACGGGTTTACCCGCGGGAATAGGCGAACCCAACTTTTACGGGCTTGAAAACGTGATTTCTTCTTATATGTTTTCGATCCCCGGACTGAAAGGTATAGAGTTCGGCAACGGCTTTACGGCAAGCGGACTTTACGGAAGCGAAAACAACGACGAGTTTAAATACGATTTAAAGGGAGACGTCGTAACGACGACGAACAATTCGGGCGGAATAAACGCCGGCATTTCAAACGGTATGCCCGTTATATTCAGGTTGGCTTTCAAACCTACGCCGTCAATCTGCGTTACGCAGAAAAGCATAGACCTCGAAAAAAAAGAAAACACGAAACTTCTGATTACGGGACGGCACGATCCGTGTTACGTTCTTCGGGTTACACCCGTCGCGGAAGCGATAACCGCCATAGCCGTTTACGAACTGTATACCGAGTATACGCTTAAAAACGACCTCCCCTCTTTACGCAAAAAAATCGACGGAATAGATTCCGCCATTTCGGAACTTTTAAACGAGAGAATACGCGCCGTTAAGAGTATAGGCGAAATCAAACGGAAAAGCGGAAAGGCGGTTACGGATACGGAAAGAGAAAAAGAAATACTTTCTTACGTCAAAAGCGTTTCCGACGACGAAACGGTTGCCGAAAACGTGTTTAAGTGCATTATAGAGAATTGCAAAAAGGTTGAGTTATGATTTTCGGGCTTGTGGGCAAAAAACTTAATTACAGTCTGTCGAAAGTTCTGCACGAAAACCTTAAAATGCAAAATTACGAGTTGAAAGAAGTGTCGGAGGACGAAATACGTTCTTTTTTTGCAAAACGTGATTTTAACTACGTAAACGTTACCGCTCCGTATAAGAAAATCGCGTTCGACGAATGTAACGTTTTAAGCGAAACGGCGATAAAAACGGGCGTCGTAAACACGGTGATAAACAGAAACGGTACGCTTTACGGCTACAACACGGACTACGCCGGAATGAAAACCGCCCTCACGCTTTCGGGTTACGATTTCAAAGAAAAAAACGCCGTCATCTTCGGTAGCGGTGCTACTTCCGACACGGCGAAAGCGGTGCTTTGCGACCTCGGCGTAAAGGAAGTTTTCGTCGTTTCGAGAAAAGGCGGACTTAACTACGGTAATTGCGATAATCTTTCGCCCGACGTCGTTATAAACGCAACCCCCGTAGGCACTTTCCCCGATCTGACGGGAACGCCTTACGATTTGACGAAGTTTAAAAAACTGCCCGAACTCGTATTCGATTGCGTTTACAACCCGAAAAACACCCCTCTGATACGTCAGGCGAAAAGTCTTGAAATTAAAACCGCAAGCGGACTTGCAATGCTTGCTTTTCAGGGCGTGTACGGCGAAAAACTGTATTTCGGCAACTTAGACGACAAATTAGTCGAAAACGCCTTGAAACAACTCTATCTCGCGTCGAGCAACGTCGTTTTGACGGGTATGGCGGGCGCGGGCAAAACCAAAATAGCAAAGCGTATTTCCGAACTTACGGGTATGCCCTTTTACGATACGGACGAAAGAGTCAAAAAGATTACGGGCAAAACACCTGCCGAAATAATAAACGAAAAGGGCATGGAA
>CAKQSC010000112.1 GCA_934271725.1 uncultured Clostridia bacterium | reverse complement strand
GTGGGAACAATAGGGCTCGAACCTATGACCCTCTGCTTGTAAGGCAGATGCTCTCCCAGCTGAGCTATGCTCCCATCGGAATTATATGTAAAGCAGTGCAGTTTTGATAAAATAAACACGACGATTAACATCATCGTGTTCTGTGGTGCCGGGGATCGGACTTGAACCGATATGATGTTTCCATCGAGGGATTTTAAGTCCCTTGCGTCTGCCTATTTCGCCACCTCGGCGCAAATAAAAGTGGAGTGGGAAACGGGATTCGGACCCGCGACATTTACCTTGGCAAGGTAACGCTCTACCAGCTGAGCTATTCCCACAAGTGATGGTGGGAACAATAGGGCTCGAACCTATGACCCTCTGCTTGTAAGGCAGATGCTCTCCCAGCTGAGCTATGCTCCCATCAGCAAAAACTTGCTTATATAATATACTACACATTCAAAGATTATGCAAGCATTTTTAAGCGTTTTTTCAAAATATTTTATTTTTTCTTCAAATATCGCGAATTAAAGAAAGAGAGAAATTATAAATAATTTCTTGCTTATTTTTTAAAAAAATGTTACAATGAAATAAACGATATAAAGGTGGTTGTTATGATTGAACAAGTTATCGATTCTATTTTAGACGCCGAGGCGGAAGCGGAAAGGAAAGTCTCCCTTGCGGAAGAGAAAAGCCGTGCGCTCGAACTTCAAACGGAAGCGGACTGCCGTAAGATAAAAGACGACGCCGTTAAGGAGTTTAAAACGTTCAGAAAAGAACGCCTTGCATTAAAAGAAAAAGAAGCCGTTGCTCTTTACGACGAAATATTGAAAAAGGGCAACGAAACGGCAAAGAAAATAGAAGACGACGCTATGAAATCCGTTGATGCGGTTGCCGACAAAATAACCGGGGAGTTGCTTAAATAATGTCTATTGCCGAAATGTCAAAGTTACGGCTTATCGGCATTTCAACCGAAAAAGAAAAGATTTTAAACGTAATTCACAGGACTTGTACCGTAGAACTCAAAAAGACGGACGAAATAGAAAATACGTTTGAAATAACGGACAAACAACGGTTGGATGAAGAAAGTCGGAAACTCGATAAACTGAATACAGCCATAGAGATAATTTGCGAGCATATCAATGCAAAGAAAGGCAAAAAAGATTATCCGAAAGACCTTGCGGGCTTGAAAGGCGTTTTAGATTGCGATTACGACGAGTTTATGATTTCCGCGGGTAACGAGTACAACGTTTTTTACATTGCGGACAAAGTTACCGATTATCAGAGTCGGATAGGCGAATACCGTGCCGAAAAAACGCGTTTGGAATCGTATAAAAAGCAGTTGTCGGTATACCTGAACGTAGATGAAAAGTTTTCCCGTTTTAAAGATACCAAACAATCTTTCGTAACGCTCGGAACGGTGCCTTTAAGCAAATACGACGCTTTGGCAAATTATTTTTCGGACAAAGAGTTGTGTTCGGCGACGCTTTTGTCGCAAACGGAAAGTAAAGCGATTATTTCTTTCATATCTCATAAAACGCTTAAAGACGAATATCTGAAATCGCTGTACGAATTCGGGTTTGAAAAATGTCCTTACGAATTTGACGCAACGTGCAAAGAAATTATAGCAGACACCGAAAACAAGATTAAAGAACTAGGTGAAAAAGCGGAACTTACCGACAAAAAGATTTGTGCGAGAGGAGCGGACTTGCGCGATATGAAAATATGCGCCGATTACATTACTTTCGCGATAAACAAAATAAAAGCGAGCGGTGATTTTAAAAACACGCAAAAGACGTTTATTCTCGAAGGGTACGTTCCTACGAAGAACGCAGTCGAACTGAAAAATATTCTCGTAAGTTCTTTCGACGCGATTCTCGTCGAAACGGAAGAGGTCCCTCGGGACGAGTTTGCGCCTACTCTCGTAGAGAGCAACAAAGTGTTTAAAACGGCGGAGTTCATAACGAATATGTATTCCGCGCCGAGATACGGCGAGGTAGATCCCAACCCGAGCGTGTTTGCCTTTTTTATGATATTTTTGGGTTTCATAATGGCGGACATAGGGTACGGGCTTATAATGTTCCTCGGCGGGCTTATCGCTTGTATGTTCACAAAACGAGAAACGGGCTTTAAAAAGATTTTAAGAATAGTTTCTTACGGCGGTATATTCACTATTATATGGGGTATATTGTTCAATTCGCTGTTCGGTTTTTCCGTGTTGCCGTTTACGGTAATGCCGTCCTGTTTCGATGCGAGCGGAAAGGTCGATAAAAGCCATACGATGCTGACGCTTTTGTTTACGATGCTGATAGGCGTTATACACCTGACTGCGGGGTATATAATGAAAGGGCTTAATATGATAAAGCAAAAACGCTACGTAGACGCTGTGTTCGACGGTTTTTTGTGGATACCCTTCTTTGTAGGAGTGGTTATGTTCGCGTCAAAGTTTTTGTTCGACTTTTTCGCGATAGATTATACGAAAGTCAAACCTTTCCTTACGGCGGTTCAGATGCCCGGGGTGTATATCGCGCTCGCTTCGTTCGGCGTTATGGCGTTGGGCTCGGTGAGAAAAGGCAAGGGTATAGGAAGAGTCGCCAAACCGTTCGGAATGGCATACGGGCTGATAAACCTCGTGTCGGATATTTTGAGTTACGCGCGACTTTTCGGTCTTATGCTTTCCGGTATAGTTTTCGCGCAACAATTCGATAAATTAGGCGTCGGGGTGATGACTAGTCCCGTCGGTTACGTTTTCGGCGCGTTGATAATTCTTATAGGACACGTGTTCAACCTCGCAATGAGCGTGCTGGGCGCGTACATTCACGACAGCAGACTTCAATACGTAGAGTATTTCGGAAAGTTTTACGACGGCGAAGGGGAAATATTCAAACCGTTCTCGTCGGAGTTTAATTATATAAATTTGTTAAATAAATCGGAGGATTAAACAATGGGTTATTCAATCGGACTTGCAGGGCTTGCGCTTTGCGTAATTTTGTGCGGAATAGGTTCCGCTATCGGCTTGTTCTTTACTTCGCAGGCGGCTTCCGGCGTTTTGGCGGAAGATTCCAAAAAGTTCAGTAAAGTATTCATTCTCGTAGTTCTTCCCGCGACGCAGGGTATTTACGGATTCGTTCTCGCACTTATAGGTCAAGGTTCTCTTGCCGCAGGTATGAGCATTTCGGCGGGTTGGCGGGTTTTCTTTGCGGCAATGCCTATGTCTGTCGCAGGTATAACTTCCGCTATATTTCAAGGAAAATCGGCTGTTGCGGGTATTTATACTGTCGCTAAAAACGAATCTTTGTCGGGTAAATTGATTTTGTTCCCCGCAATGATAGAGTTCTACGCAATTCTCGGTCTTGTTATTTCTATTATTTTTATCTGAAAAGGTTTGATATGGACGGAAAAGAGAGCATTATCGCAAGGATACTCGAAGACGCCGACGCCCGCGCCGAAGTTACAGAAAAAACGGCAAAGGACGCAAGGGAAGAGAGTATAAAAGAAGCGACCGCATGGGCGGAAGAATATAAAAGGACGCAAACCGAGATTCTGAATTTCGATTCGGCTAACCTTATCGCGCGCAGAAAAACTCTTGCCGATTTGGACGTGAAAAAAGTTATTTTATCGGCTAAAAGAAGAGTTCTCGACAAAACTACCGAAAAGGTTTTGGACAACCTTTTAAATCTCGATAAAGAAAAGTATCTTTCGCTTACCGCAACGCTTATAGAGAAGTATGCGGAAGAGGGT
>CAKQSC010000111.1 GCA_934271725.1 uncultured Clostridia bacterium | reverse complement strand
GAGCCTTTCGGCGAAACGTATCCCTTGAAATCTTTTTTATCGAGATATTTTGCGCAGTCGTGCAAAAGGGCGGTTAAAAACGCTTTGTCTTCGTTTATTTTATATCTTCTTGCAAGTTCTACCGCGCAGATTACAACCCCCGCAGTGTGGATTATTCTTTTTTCTTTTTCGCTATGCAAAACGAAATCCGTATACTTTTTATATTCGGTATAAAAAGGCTTTTTCTCGTCGATATATTCTTTCGCTTCTTTCGTTACGAAAGGCGATATATCCAGTCCCAAAGCGGAATACACGCGTATTTTGGTTGCCGAAATATCTTTGCCCGTATACGAAAGCGTTATAAAGTCTTTGCCGAACCGCGACCTGAAATATTCCCTTTCCGCCGTCATATCGATTGCAGTTCCCGTTCTGCCGAAAACGGCTATTTCGCAATTTTCGGTTATTTTTTCGGGGTATTTCCACGTTTTAAAGTCAACCAGCATATCCGCGCCGACGATAAAATACAGTTCGTCCGCAAACGGTTTAAAATGCTCTACCGTTTTATACGTGTAACTCACCCCGCCGACTTCGAGTTCGTAAGAAGAAAGTTCCGTTTTATCTTCCCCTTGTATCGACCGCAGAATAATTTCTTTGCGCACGTCGTCCGAAACGGGTTTATGCCCGTTTTTGTGCGGAGCGATACTGCAAGGCATTATAAGCAGTTTATCGAGTTTTAATTCTTTTACGGCTTGTCGGGCGACCTTTAAATGTTCCGTATGGAACGGCTCGAAACTACCGCCGAATATTCCTAATCTTTTCATAGTCGAAAGCGAAACGTTTCCGTACGCGTTTTTACGCAACCGAAACTTTCGTAACATATATTCTACCACTAAACGCAAGTATTTGCAACTCGTTATAATAAAAGTCGGAAAATATGTTAAAAACGAATATATGGCTAAAATTATAATTCCTTTGGTTTTCGATAGTCTTTTTACGAGTTTTTTCGTGTTTTTGGGGTTGTTTTCGCTGTCTTCTTCCTTTCTCGAAAGAAAAATCGCTTTACCCCTTTGCATAACGCTCGGCGCGTTCTTTCTGTATTTTTTTACTTTTTTGCACTACAAACGCCTTAAAAAGAACTATGCTTCTTTTAAAGAAAAAACGCTTGCCGAAAACTTTTTGTTCACTCTTCCTTTACTGACGAAAGACGAGCAACAATCTTTTTTTACCGCAATAAGAAAAAATAACGGCGAAAAAGAGTTATATCTTTTTAAAACCGTTCCCGTTGCCGTCGACGACGTTTTACCGAAAACGAACGGAATAGGCGAGCCCTTTACCTTTTATGCGACGGACTTCGACAAGGCGTGCTTAAAGTTTTTTTCACGCTTTCCGTCCGTAAAACTCGTATACGGAAAAGAATTGTTTTCGCTCGCCAAAGAAAAAAACGCGATACCCGTAACCCTTTCGGCAAAGCGCGTAAAAGTTACTTTTAAAGAAATATGCTCTAATCTTCTTAAAAAGGAAAACTCCAAAAAACTGTTTTTCTTCGCCGTGTTTTTCATTTCCTTTTCTTTCATAACCCCCTTTAAACTGTACTACGCCCTTTCGGGGTGCGTTTTTCTCGCTCTGTCTCTCGTCGGGCTGAAAAAAAGTTAGACAGCATAACACGTTACGAAATATCGGCAGAAAACACGCCGAAAAACCGCGATTCGTATACCGTTGCCCGACGCGCGTTGCAAGGCTCTTTTCCGTTTAAGATTTTATCTTTTGCCCGTATTCAAAAAGTTGCTTTATAATTTTTCGGGCGCTATAACGTTTGCATTATGACTCTTCCCGAAGATAAAAACGAAAGCCTTTCGCCCGCAACGGACGAAAAAGACGATAAAAAAAGAAAAAGGCATAAAACAAACCTTCCTCCGATAAGAAAAAGAAAAATCGACCTTGACGATATGGCGCACGGCTCGCTGTACAAAAAGATTTTTCTCTTTTCTCTCCCCCCCCTCGTACCGAGTAACGTTCTGCAAGTGTTTTTTAATATGGCAGACGTAATAGTAGTGGGAAAGTTCGGCAGAGACGGCGCACTCGGCGCGGTCGGCTCGACTACGACGCTCGTAGCCTTGTTTACGGGATTTCTTTTAGGTATAGGTAGCGGAATAAACGCGATAGTGGCGCGATATTACGGCGCAAAGAATCCGTAGGCCGTTAAAAAGTTTGTTCATTCCTCTCTTCTCATAAGTCTTACGCCGGCACGGTTCTTCTGGTTATAGGCGTAAGCCTCGCAAAACCCATACTTAAACTTTTGGGTACGAAAGCGGAGTTTATAGACGACGCAACCTTATATCTCCGCATTTATTTTTTAGGTAGTTGACGATTCACTCTTCCGAAAAACCTTCTTTGCCTATACCGCATATAGGACAAACAAACTCTTCGGGAAGATCTTCCCATTTGGTGCCCGGAGCGATACCGAGTTCGATATCTCCCGCTTCTTCGTCATAAACATAACCACATACACATACGTACTTCATATTGTTTCTCCTTTTTGTTTTTTTATTGTATTCTTTCGAAATCGGACACGGGATGCTTGCACAGCGGACAGATAAACTCCTCAGGTAACGGCCCTTCGTGAACGTATCCGCAGATTTTGCAAACCCACTTTTCCGTTTTTTCGCTTGTCTTGATCTCGGGCTTCGGCTTGATATGATTCTGATAATAATCGTACGTAAGTGCGTCGCCGATTTCGACAAAAGCCTCGTTTTCGACTGCCGAAAGCACAAACATCGTGTGCGTACCCATATCTACGGTTTTCAAAACTTTAAGCGCAAAGTATCCGAGAACGCCCTTTGTATAGGGAACTTTAATTCCGATACTCGTCGTCTTAAAATCGATTCCGTCAAACTTATCGACACGCCTTCCCGACTGCATGCCGAATCTTTTTATCGTTTCAAAATCCGTTTCGGTCGAAAGAATCGCGACGGCACATTCTCGGCTTTTTTCGATGAGGTCGTGCGTGAAATTTTGCTTGTTGACCGTTACACTGAATGTCTCGGGAAGGGCGGTTTGTTGCGAAAACGTGTTTATAATGCACCCGCTTTCTTCTTTGCCGGCTTTTGCACAAAGAACAAACAAGCCGTATGAAATCTTAAACAACAAATTCATTTATGTTCTCCTTGTTTTAATTCTTATTTTTTAAAAGTGTTTAATTGAGTAAAGCAAGTGGTTTGAATGGCGCGTCGTCTTCACCGCTTTTATTTTCCGTGCGATAAAAATATGCGTGATATTCACCTTTCGGAATAATGTTCAAAGCCCATTGCCGACATAACCGGATATAGCGATATGAGATCAAAGGTCTGAACGACGTGCAAGCCCTCGCCGTTTTTCTTTGCGGCGACTTTTTGCCTCAATTCAGAAAAGAAATTCAACTCTCTACCCCTCACGTCCATAACCTCAAAGGTTTCGATTTTATCTATCTCGATAATGCGTCTTATCATCTTCTTTACCTCCGATTCTCGACTTTGCGCTCCGATTATACTATAATCATAAATGAAAATCTGTTGTTGCGACAACAAAAACGGAGTTTTTTATGAAATTATCCAACACGCAACTTTTCCGCGGAATAGAAGAACCGAAAATCGAGTCCCTTCTCGGTTGCTTTGAAACGAAAGAAATCGCATTTTTGTCGGGAAGATTTGAGGGTGGCTCGCCGCCTATCGTTTCGTCTGGAATAAGAACGGCGTTTTGAATATGCCCTTCGTCATATTCGCTTTGCGTGCGCACGTCCACGATTGTAACCTCTT
>CAKQSC010000110.1 GCA_934271725.1 uncultured Clostridia bacterium | reverse complement strand
ATGAAAGAGGAAATCGCTCAAAGAAAAGAGGAAAAAGCAAAGGCTCGGGAAGAAAAGAAAGCCGAGAAAGAAAGAATAAAAGCGGAAAAGCGGGTTGAACTCGCCAAAATAAAGGCGCAAAAGAAAGCGGAAAAGCAAAAAATAAAAGCGCAGAAAGAAAGGGAACTCAAAAAGAAAAAACTCGAAGAAAAAGCGAGAAAGGAAGAGTTGAAACTTAAAAGAAAAGAACGCAAAGACGCCATAAAGCACGAAACGAAAACGGCGAGAGCAAAACGGCTTAAAGAGGAAAAAGCGGAAAAAATCCGCCTCAAAAAGCAAAAGGCGGAAAACAAAAAAGCGTTGAAAGAAGAAAAATTGAAGAATAAACAACTCAATAAAGAGAATAAAGCGAAAAGAAAATACGAACGCCAAAAAAACAAAAAAAACGGTGTGGGCGGGTGGCTTACTGCGGTTATAACTCTCGGCGTCACCGTACTCGCTTTGGGTACGCTTTTAACACTTAACTACCTTTTGCCCGATCAGACGGACAACGGACTCGGCGTAAATTACGAAAAAAGTTATTACGAGTTCGGCGACTCGATAGAAAACCTCGACCTTAATTTAAGCAAACTGAACGTTGCGGAGGGAGAAGAGGAACAACAACGCCTTTTGGTGGAAGTGGCAATCGACAGCGAACTCGCAACTAGCGACCTTGCCAACCTTCCGCTCGACGACGAAAACAAGTTCAAGTTGCAAAAGTTTATAAATCAGGTGGGGGATTTCGCAAAATCTCTCAACAACAAACTCATAGACGGCAAATCTTTGACGGAAGAAGAAAAAGAAAGTCTTGTCGGATTGCAAAAAATAACGGCGGAACTCAAAGGGCTTATCGCCGAACTTAACGGCAAACTTAACGGGTACGACTTTACGGCGATGCTCAATAAAAACGGCGATATCATAACGAAAGGGTTCGGCGAAATGCAAAATCTTTCGATAGATTATCCCGAACTTATTTACGACGGAGCATTTTCCGATTCCAAAATAAACGAAACTTTACGGCTCGAAGGCGAAGAGATAACGAAATCGCAGGCGGAAGACATTTTCGTTAAGATTTTTGACTATCTCGGCGAAATAGAGGTTACCGAAACGGAAGAAGTCAACGGCAAGTACGACGTTTATTTTATCAGCGGAGAAGCGGACGGCGAATCGGTGTTTGCCGAAATAAGCAAGGTCGGCGGAAAATTGATACTCTTTTCCGTTGACAACGGTTGCGAAGAAGCCGTGGTAACGACGGATTCCGCCAAAGAAAGAGCGCAAAAGTTTTTAAACGAACTCGGAATAAACAATATGACGGCGGTGTGGCAACAGGTTGCGGGCAACACGGCGACTTATAACTTTGCTTACGAAGAAAACGGAGTTATAGTTTACAACGATTTAATAAAAGTAAAGGTTTGTTTAACAAGCGGTAAGGTCGTCGGTTACGAAGCGGTTTCTTATTATGCGAATCACAGAGAAAGAAATATAGAATCCGCCGAGATACCCAAAGACGAAGCGGTCGCAAGGGTATCGGGCAAACTGTCGGTATACTCGGTAAGGCTCGCCCTTATACCCGTCGGCACGGAAAGCGAAGAACTCTCCTACGAAATAGTGGGCGATTACGACGGATACACTTATTACGTGTATATCGGTGCCGAAAGCGGTAAAGAACTCGATATTTTCAAAGTAATCGACACGAAAGACGGCGCGCTTATATATTAAAGAGAAAAGTAAAAAGGCTGTCTTGTTAAAGCCAATCTCTTAAAATAAAACCTTGCGGGTGAGAAAAAAACTCACCCGCATGGATTTTTTTTGTATTTTGTCGTTTTTTATTAAAAATATATTTATAATAATACTTGTAAACTCCGTTTTTTTATGATATTATATAAACGAATAGGTTTATTTTTTAATAAAATGCTTTAAAAGCCTAAACGGTCATAAACGGTATACAGGTGGTTATATGGACGATTTTATAGCAAATCCAAGAAAAGACTACGTAAACAAATATAAAGGTCTTTTTAAGGAAAACGCCGAAAAGTATTTTGACGAAGTAGTCAAACAATCTAATATAAATATAGAAGAAAACTCTCATCGGGTTAAACAATACGATAAACAAGTACATAAAGTAGAAAAAATCAAACAAAGGCTACGTTCCAAACGCGCCTTGAAAGGGTTTTCTATTTTCTTTACTATTTTGCTGTTTGCGGGAAGTTTAACCGCGCTCGTGTTCGCTTTTATATCAAAACGTTTTGAAATATGTATTCCCTGTTTTTTGGTCGGAGCGGCGGGCGGAGCGGGACTTATCGTTCTGATAGTCAAAAAACTTAACAAAGAAATCAACCACCTTAAAAACGAACGGGATATAGAGTTTAAAAAAGCGGAAGACATACGGCTTGAATGCGTGTCGAAAATGCGTCCGCTGGTCGATCAATTTACATATAAAAGCACAAACCGCCTTATTCAAAAAACGTTGCCGTTATTTGAAATGAACGACTGTCTTGACTCCAAAAGTTTCGATTATATGCACGAACGGTTCGGTTTTAACGAAAACTGGGACATAAACTCGTCCACCGTCGAAGCCGTATCCGGCTCTATCAAAGGCAATCCTTTTTTGATAGAAAGAGATTTGGTTCACAAAATGGGGGTTTATACTTATACGGGTTCTATCACCATTCACTGGACGACGAGAGAACGCAGCAGTAACGGCGGATACCGTACCGTTCATCACACGCAGATTTTAACGGCAAGCGTCGATAAACCAAAACCTTATTACCATTACCATACTCGACTGACGTTTTGTTCGGAAGCGGCTCCCGACCTTCATTTTTCTAGAACGGCTACCGACGTAGAAAAGATGAACGAAAAACAAGTCGAAAGAACGGTAAAAAAAGGCAAAAAGGCTTTATCTAAGGTTGCAAAAAAATCATCTGCGGCGGGCGGAAACTTTACAGAAATGGCAAACAGCGAATTTGAAGTTTTGTTCGGGGCGAAAAACCGCGACAACGAAGTTCAGTTCAGACTTATGTTTACGCCTCTCGCTCAACAAAATATGATAGACCTTATCAAAGTCCCCGATCCGTACGGCGACGATTTCAATTTCTTTAAAGACGGAAAACTCAACGTCATAACGACGGAACATTCCGTTAACTGGGATTTAAACACGGACTTTTCAAGGTTTTTACACCACGACTACGAAGTTATAAAACAACGGTTTTTGACTTTTCACGAAGAATATTTTAAAAACTTTTATTTTCAGTTCGCGCCATTACTTTGCGTACCTATATATCAACAAACCAAAACTGTCGAATATATTTACAAAAAAGACTACGCAAGCAACTTTACTTGTTTTGAAGCGGAATGTATGGCAAACTCGTTAGACGTAGGTTCTTTCGCGCCGACCGCTCCCGATACGAGAACGATTATAAAAGCGTCTTTGATAAATAAAGACAATAAATCGGATAAAATAAGACTGCATAACTATTCTTACACCACTTTAAACAGAGTGGATTATATTCCCAGATTAGGCAGGGACGGAAGAATGCACACCGTACCCGTTCCGTGGGTTGAATACGTACCCGTATACAACGAAGCGATACTTTCAATGAAAAACTTAGGAATCGAAGAAAACAAGTTCAACGGCGTTACCAACACGACTGAGTTTAACGACGTCGGAATTAACGGTTCTTACAGTTATAAAAAAGGTTTATTAGCGTTTTTGGTAAACGACGACCAAACCGCTTTTGACGAAAAAATAGACAAAATATTTAAAC
>CAKQSC010000109.1 GCA_934271725.1 uncultured Clostridia bacterium | reverse complement strand
TATGTAAAAACTTTAAAGGAGTGATTATGTCAGATTTAGGCAAGGTAACCGCGAATTACGGCGAAAGTCAGATTCAGGTTCTCGAAGGGTTGGATCCCGTTCGCAAAAGACCGGGAATGTACATCGGATCGACGGACGAAAGGGGGCTTCATCATCTCGTTCAGGAAATAGTAGACAACTCGATAGACGAGGCGTTGTCGGGTTACTGCACGGCTATAACCGTTACGGTAAACGCGGACGGTTCGTGCACGGTAACGGATAACGGGAGAGGTATTCCCACCGCCATTCACCACACGGAAAAGGTTTCCGCGGTGCAGGTCGTTCTTACCAAACTGCACGCCGGCGGAAAATTCGGCGGTGGCGGTTACAAGATTTCGGGCGGACTTCACGGCGTAGGTTTGTCCGTAGTAAACGCTCTTTCCGAATGGCTTAAAGTGGACGTTTATCAGAACGGAAACCATTATTATCAACTTTATAAAAGAGGTATTCCGCAAGAAGAACTGAAAGTAGTCGGTACCGCCGACAAAACTGGTACGAGCGTTACCTTTATGCCGGACGAGGAGATTTTCGAAACGACGGTTTTCAATTACGACAACATTAAAGTAAGGCTTCGCGAACTCGCCTATCTCAACAAGGGGCTGAAAATAACTCTCGAAGACAAAAGAGCGGGTAAAGAACAATCCAACGAGTTCGTGTACGAGGGAGGTATCGCTCACTTCGTCGACGACCTTAACAAAAATAAAGAAACGCTTTTCGCGACTCCCTTTTATTTCGATCAGAGAGAGGGGGATTGCGAGATAGAAGTGGCTATTCAGTACAACGACTCTTTCTCGGAAACCATTTTCGCTTTTGCGAACAACATAAACACGGAAGAGGGCGGTACCCATTTAGACGGCTTTAAAAGCGCGATTTCCAAAGTTATAATAGACTCGGGCAAGAAGCATAACCTTTTAACAGGAGACGAAAAACTTTCGGGCGAGGACGTGAGAGAGGGTATTACGGCGGTATTGTCCGTTAAACTTCCCGAACCGCAGTTCGAGGGGCAGACGAAAACCAAACTCGGCAACTCGGAAATGAGAACGCTTATGTATAAGATGATTTGCGAAAAGTTCGGAGATTTCCTCGAAGAGAACCCGACTTCCGCAAAAGACCTTATAATGAAGTGTTTAACCGCGCAAAAGGCGAGAGAAGCGGCGCGTCAGGCAAGAGAGAACACGAGAAGAAAGGGCGCGCTCGAAAGCACCACTCTTCCCGGCAAACTTGCCGATTGCAGTGAGAAGAATCCCGAATATTGCGAAATATTCCTCGTAGAGGGAGATTCGGCAGGCGGTACCGCGAAACAAGGGCGTGACAGACGTTTTCAGGCTGTTCTTCCGCTCAGAGGTAAAATACTCAACGTAGAGAAAGCAAGACAGAACAGAGTGCTTGAAAACGAAGAAATAAAAGCAATGATAACCGCGTTCGGCGGCGGTATATTTGAAAAGTTCGACGAGGGCAAGTTAAGGTACGACAGAATTATATGTATGACGGATGCCGACGTCGACGGAAGCCACATAAGAATACTTCTTCTTACTTTCTTTTTCAGGTATATGCGCCCGCTTGTCGAAGGCGGACACGTGTACATCGCTCAACCCCCTCTTTACAAGGCGACGAAAGGCAAGGTAGACAAGTACCTTTACTCGGACGACGAATTGAGAAATTATCTCGCGGAAGCGGGTAAGTGCGAAGTTCAACGCTATAAAGGTCTGGGAGAAATGAGCACGCAACAACTTTGGGAAACCACAATGAATCCCGAAACGAGAACTCTTTTGAAAGTTACCGTGCAAGACGCCGTGGAAGCGGACGGTATGTTCAGTCTTTTGATGGGCGAACAACCCGAAAAGAGAAGAGAGTTCATAGAACAAAACGCAAAACTCGTCGGCGAGTTGGACGTATAAGGAGAGATTATGGCAAGAAAAGAATCCGCCCCCGAACTTACGGCGGCGTTTAAAGATACGTTAAGCAAAACCAAACTCATCAACGTCGAAGTCGACGACGAACTTAAAAAATCGTTTATCGCTTATGCAATGGCGGTAAACGTATCGCGCGCTATTCCCGACGTAAGAGACGGTATGAAACCCGTTCACAGAAGAATACTTTACGCAATGCACGAAATGGGGCTGACGAGCGACAAGAGTTACAAGAAGTGCGCCAAAATCGTCGGTGAAGTTCTGGGTAAATATCACCCGCACGGCGACAGTTCCGTTTACGACGCGTTGGTAAGACTCGCGCAGGATTTCTCTATTAACTTCCCCCTCGTCGACGGACACGGAAACTTCGGCTCGGTAGACGGAGATCCCCCGGCTGCGTACCGTTATACGGAAGCAAGACTTGCGAAACTCGCAAACGAAATGCTTAAAGAAATAGACAAAAACACCGTCGACTTTTACCCCAACTTCGACGATACGGAAATGCAACCCGTAGTTTTGCCGTCGAGGTTCCCCAACCTTCTAGTCAACGGTTCGGACGGTATTGCGGTAGGTATGGCTACCAACATTCCTCCCCATAACCTTGCGGAATGTATAAACGGCTGTATCGCGCTTCTCGACAACCCCGACATAACGATAGAAGAGTTGATGGGGTACATTCCCGCCCCCGACTATCCCACGGGCGCGTTGCTTCTCTACGGCAAAGGCATTAAAGACGCCTATATGACGGGTAAAGGAAGCGTTAAGTTAAGAGCGAAAGCGGAAATAGAAGAATACGCAAACGGCACGAGATCGAGAATCGTCGTTACGGAACTTCCCTATCAGGTAAACAAAGCGGAACTCGTAAAATATATCGCCGACTGCGTTAAAGATAAAAAACTCGAAGGCATAAGCGACATTAAAGAAGAGTCGGACAGAGACGGTATGAGAGTCGTTATAGAAGTCAAAAGAGACGCCGACGCAAGTATCGTTTTGAACAATCTGTACAAACATACCAACCTCGAAACGAGCAACGGTATCAATCTTCTCGCCCTTGTCGACGGCGAACCGAAAGTTCTCGACTTAAAGAGCATACTCTACAATTACCTTCGTCATCAGGAAGACGTTATAATAAGGCGTACCAAATACGACTTGCAGAAAGCGGAAGAAAGAGAACATATCGTAAAAGGACTCGTTATCGCGCTTGCGTCTATCGACGAGGTTATCGATATAATCAAACATTCGGCGGATAAAGACACGGCTTGCAAAGCCCTTTCGGACAAGTTCCTTTTGGACAACGTTCAGGCTAACGCCATTCTCGAAATGAAATTGCAACGTCTTACTTCGCTCGAAGTGGAAAAACTCAAAGCGGAACTCGTCGAACTCGACGCGAGAATCGCCGATTATAAAGACATACTCGCAAACGAGTCGAGAGTAAAGGCGATTATAAGAAACGATTTGACGGAAATCAAAGACAAATATCCCAGCCCGCGTAAGACGGAAATCACTTACGATTACACCAACCTCGACATTGCCGACCTTATAGAAGAAGAGGACGTGGTTATAAGCATGACGCACCTCGGCTATATCAAACGTCAGCCGATAGCGGAATATAAATCTCAACGTCGCGGTGGCAAGGGTATTACGGCGCACAAGTCGAGAGAGGACGATTTCATAGAGAATATGTTCGTTTCCTCCACGCACACCAAAATCTTGTTCTTTACCAACTTCGGTAAGGTTTACAGAATTATGGGCTACGAGATTCCCGAAGCGCAAAGAACGGCGAAAGGAAGGGCAATCGTCAACCTGCTTCAACTTCAACAAGGCGAAAAAGTTCAGGCAATGTTGCCCGTAGAAAAGG
>CAKQSC010000108.1 GCA_934271725.1 uncultured Clostridia bacterium | reverse complement strand
GTATAGACGCGGTTATAAATTACGCGCACCGCTATTCGGAACTTGCAAAACAAACGGCTTTGAAATGTACCGATTCTAAAAGAAAAGCGGAACTCGAAACGATTGCGAAAAACTGCGCTTCCGTGCCCGAAAACGGCGCGAAAACTTTCTGGGAAGCGTGTCAGAGTTTCTGGTTTATACAACAACTTTTGCAGATAGAATCGAGCGGACATTCTATTTCTCCCGGCAGATTCGATCAATATATGTTCCCCTATTTCAAGGCGGATACGGACGCGAAAGCGATAACGAGAGATTTCGCGCAGGAACTCATCGACTGCGTATGGATAAAATTAAACGACCTTAACAAAGTAAGAGATTGCGCTTCGGCGGAAGGGTTTGCCGGATACAGTCTGTTTCAGAACCTCATCGTCGGCGGTCAGAACGAAGAGGGACTCGACGTTACCAACGATTTGTCTTTTATGTGCCTAGACGCGTCCATTCACGTTCACCTTCCTCAGCCATCTCTTTCCATAAGAGTGTGGAACGGCTCCCCGCAGGAACTTCTCGTAAGAGCGGCGGAGTGTACGAGAACGGGCGTAGGACTTCCCGCGTATTATAACGACGAAGTCATAATACCCTCGCTTATGTCTATGGGGCTTTCTCTCGAAGACGCGAGAACTTATAACATTATAGGTTGCGTCGAACCGCAGAAAGCGGGAAAGACGGAAGGTTGGCACGACGCTGCGTTCTTCAATATGTGCCGTCCTCTCGAACTCGTTTTCCATAACGGCGCGGATAAAGGCGAACAGGTCGGACCGAAAACGGGCGAAATATCCGATTTCAGGACTTTCGACGATTTCTTCAACGCATATAAAGCGCAGATGGAATATTGCATACAACTTCTCGTAAACGCGGACAACGCGATAGACGTCGCTCACGCGGAAAGATGTCCTCTTCCTTTCCTTTCTTCTATGATAGAAGATTGTATCGGTAGCGGAAAGACCGTTCAGGAAGGCGGTGCGATTTACAACTTTACGGGACCGCAGGGTTTCGGCATAGCGAATATGGCGGACTCTCTTTACGCGATAAAGACGTTGGTTTACGACCAAAAGAAAATCACGCTTAAAGAATATAAAGAGGCTATCGACGACAACTTCGGCAAGGGTATGGAAGAACACATGGCGAAAAAGGTTGTCGAAAACGTCATAGACTCTTTGAAAAAACAAGGAAAGTCGGTAAGCGAAAAAGATATAGAGGGCATACTTCGCGGACTTCTTACGCCCGCCGTTTCCAAAGAAAAACAAGAAAAATATCAAAAACTTCTCGATATGATAGACGAATTGCCTAAATACGGCAACGATATAGAAGATTTGGACTATTTCGCGAGAGAAGTGGAATATACTTACGCCAAACCGTTGCGTAAATATTACAACCCGAGGGGAGGAAAGTTTCAGGCGGGATTGTATCCCGTATCGGCAAACGTTCCTCTGGGCGCGCAGACGGGCGCGACTCCGGACGGAAGAATCGCGTATAAACCCGTTGCGGACGGCGTTTCTCCGTCGGCGGGTAAAGATACTCACGGACCGACGGCGGCGGCAAACTCGGTCGCAAGACTTAACCACGGTATGGCGAGCAACGGTACCCTTTACAATCAGAAGTTCCACCCGTCCGCTCTTGCGGGGCAGGAGGGACTTAACAAGTTCGTCGATATGATAAGAGCGTATTTCGATCAGAAAGGAATGCACGTTCAGTTCAACGTAGTCGACAAACAAACTCTTCTCGACGCGCAGGCTCATCCGGAGCAATACAAGCATCTTGTCGTAAGAGTCGCGGGGTACAGCGCGTTGTTCACAACACTCTCGAAGTCTTTGCAGGACGATATTATAAGCAGAACGGAACAAGGATTCTGATAAAATGGAAGATTATTTGAACACTACGGGCAGGATATTCGATATACAAAAGTTTTCCGTGCACGACGGGCCGGGCATAAGGACGATAGTCTTTTTAAAAGGTTGCGTAATGCGTTGCAAATGGTGTTGTAACCCCGAGTCGCAGAACTTTAAAATCGAAACCATGGTCGTAAACGGAAAAACGAAAACGATCGGACGGGACGTTACCGTAAAAGAAGTTATGGAAACGGTCATGCAGGATCGTCAATATTACAGAAGAAGCGGAGGAGGTCTGACGCTTTCGGGCGGAGAATGTCTGTGTCAGGCGGACTTTTCGAGAGATCTTCTTAAATCCGCAAAGTTCGAGGGAATAAGCACGGCAATAGAAAGCATGGCTAACGTTCCGTACGAAAACATCGAAACCGTTTTGCCTTATCTCGACAACTATCTTATGGATATAAAGCATATGAATTCCGCAAAACATAAAGAGTATTGCGGACTTCCCAACGAGTTGATTCTCGCAAACGCGAAAAGGGTTGCGGACTCGGGTATGACTAATCTCGTTATAAGGGTACCCGTCATTCCGACGTTCAACGACACGAAAGAAGAAATCGCCGAGATAGCGAAGTTTGCAAAATCGTTGAACGGCGTAAAACAGTTGCACCTTTTGCCGTATCACAGACTCGGGCAGGATAAATATAAAGGATTAAACAGAGATTATTCGCTGGAAGGAATACTTCCGCCGAAAAAAGACGTGATGCAACCGCTTCTCGAAGTCGCCGAAAGCGTTTCGGGGCTGGATTGCAGAATAGGAGGCTGACTTTGGACATAAAGTCTTTATTCGAGGAAACGGCAAATAAATTGCCGGAAGGGGAAAAACTGCGTATAGTGCAGGAACTCGTCCCCGGTAAACAAATAACGATAGCGCACGTAATAGCCAACCCGGACGACGTTTTGTACGTCAAGTTAGGACTTAATCCGGCGATAGACTACTCTCATTCGGCGATAGGCATTGTTTGTATGAGCCCCGCGGAAACGGCGATAATTGCCGGAGATATAGCAATCAAGGCGAGTAACGCCGATTTGGGATTCGTCGACAGATTCAGCGGAACGCTTATACTTACGGGCACCGTTTCGGAAGTAAGGGCTTCGCTCGAAGCGATTTTAAGATACGCAAAGGAAACTTTGCATTTCGTAACTTGCGAACTTACGCAGACCTGATATGCTTAAAGAACTTCCCAAAAGAAAGAAAGTGATGTTTATAGGAAGAACGGGCGTCGGGAAAACCACCTTGACGCAGGCTCTTAACGGCGAAGATATAGAATATCACAAAACGCAGTATATAAACTATCACAAATATATAATCGATCCGCCGGGAGAATATATAGAGGACAAGCAATTCGGGTTCGTTCTGGGACTTTATTCTTACGAAGTGCAGGTAGTTTGTCTGCTTTGTTCTTCTACGGAAGAGTTCTCGTTGTATTCGCCTTGCTGTACGTCGATGACGAACAGAGAGTGTATAGGAATAGTAACCAAAATAAACGAACCGAACGGGCATAAAGAACTGTCGGCGCAGTGGTTAAGACTTGCCGGTTGCAAAAAGATTTTCTTTATAGATTCCGTTACGAGAGAGGGACTTGACGAACTTGTAAAGTATTTCGGTTGGTAAAATGTGGGTTTTTGTCGATGTTTAACGGGTTTTTGTGAGTGGTTTTGATAAAAATCAACAAAAAAGTTGTCAAAAAACCACAAAAATCGATTAAAAGTATTGACACAAACAACAAAATATAGTAAAATGAAAATGTAAAAATATATAAATATATTTAAGGAGAACATATTTATGGTAAACGAATTTGAAATCAAAAAGCAAATTTGCGACATCGGCAAGAGAATCTATAACCAAGGCATGGTTGCCGCTAACGACGGAAACATCTCCGTTA
>CAKQSC010000107.1 GCA_934271725.1 uncultured Clostridia bacterium | reverse complement strand
CTTTTACGGAGGCTTTTTCGAGTTCTTTGTTGGTTTTGTCGAAATTGTTTTCCGCTCTCGTCTGATAATTGAATATTTTATAAACCTCGGCGGAATTAGTCGCTTGTTTTACCTTTGAAGATACTTCTCCGCGAAGGTTGGATTGCAGTTTAAAATACTTATGAGTGCCCTTACTTATAAACGTTGCCGATATTAAAGACAACGGCGTTATGCAAACAACTATCAATCCGATTTTATAATTCATTATCATCATTATGACAATCGTTCCGAGCACCGTAAACACACCCGTAAACAGTTGCGTAAAGCACAAAAGCAAACCGTCGGATATTTCCGCGATATCAACAACCATGGTGGAAATAAGGTCGCCCGATTTCATTCCGTCGATAAAACCTACTTTCGCTTTGAGCAAGTTTCCGAAAGCCTGCTTTTTTATATCTCTTACCGCAAGATAAGTTATTTTGGACGCAAGCGTTTCCGTAAGCCACTCGAAAACAAAATAACCGAGCGTAAGGACGCCTATCATCGCGCATACTCTCAAAACTTTTTTAAGTTCTGTAATTTTATCTATCGCGCGCCCTATAAGTATAACGGAGCCCAAAGAACAAGCCGTTGCTATCAGCGCGGAAAAAACGAGCAACACGAAACACAACGGGTGTTTAAGCGTATAAGAAAACAATCTTAATATCGGTTTTCCTTTTTTCTTATTCATTTCCGCCTCCCACCGACTGTAAGTCGCATATCTCTTTGTATTCTTTACAATTTTTGTATAATTCCGTATGCCTGCCGTAACCTACGGTCTTGCCGTCTTCGAGAACAAGTATCTTGTCCGCGTCCATAACCGAACTTACTCTTTGCGAAATGATAATAACCGTCAAATCTTGTATGTTTTTAAGATTTTTTCTCAAATTCAAATCGGTAGCGTAATCGAGCGCGGAAAAACTGTCGTCAAGAATAAGTATTTCCGATTTTTTCGTCAAGGCCCTTGCAATGTTAAGCCTTTGTTTCTGACCGCCCGAGAAGTTTGTAGCACCCTCCGCAACGATCGTTTCGAGCCCGTCTTTGCCCATAACGAAATCGTATGCCATAGCCGTTTTCAAAGCCTCGTACATATCGTCGTCGGTTGCCGTTCCGTTTGCAACGGCAAGGTTGGATTTTACCGTTCCGTCAAACAAATCGAAATGCTGAACGGCAACGGAAATCTTTTTGCGAAGTTCGGCGGGAGAATATTCGTCAACGTTTACGCCGTCTATTTTTATGCAACCGCCGTTCACTTTATATAAACCCGAAATAAGATTTATCAAAGTCGTTTTTCCGCTTCCCGTTCCGCCGATTATACCTATCGTTTCGCCCGTTTTCGCAACAAACGAAACGTTTTCGAGCGTAAGTGCGGATTCGTTGTAAGAAAAACTTACGTTTTCGACTTCAACCACACCCTTACCCGAACATTTAACGTTGTTGGTACCGTCTACTTCTTCCGTTAAGGGTACTTCGAGAAATTCGTTAAGCCTAATTGCCGAGGCTTGCGCTTTCGACAATAAAACTATCATATTGGACAAAACGACTACCGCGTTTAATATTTGAAGAATATAGTTAACCATAGCAGTTACTTCGCCCGCCGTCATAATACCGCTTCCGACTCTGCCGACGCCGAGGTATATAACGAAAATAATCATAACATTGGCAACGGCGTAAGTCAACGGGTTGAGCAAAGAAGATATTTTAGACGCGTTTATCTGCTTTTTTGCAAGAGTGTCGTTAAGAGTATCGAACTTCACCCTTTCTCTTTCTTCGGCATTGAACGCTCTTATAACCTTGACACCCTCTATGTTTTCGCCGGATATTCTCGAAACGTCGTCGTTATCGCGCTGAATTGATTTATATCTCGGTACGGTCAACTTACCTATCAGCCAAACGACGAAAATTATCACGGGAACACCGACGAGAATAATCAAACCCATATATACGTTGAGAATAAACGACGAAATTATCGCGCCGATTATAATGAACGGAGCGCGCAAAAACAATCTTAAAAATCTGTTTACGCCGTTAGATACCTGATTGATATCGAGAGTGAGTTTGCTTATGATGCTCGATTGTCCGAGTCTGTCAATATCGGCAAGCGACATTCTGTCAAGTCTGTAAAAACATTCTTTACGAAGAACCGTTCCTATACCCACACCCGCAACCGCGGAAAAATATTGCGCGATAAGCGCGACGGAAAGTCCTAAAACGCCCATTCCTATCATAAGACCTACGTATTTGTATACGATAGTCTTGTTTCCGGCGTTTATGCCTTTGTCTATAATCAAAGAAGTAAGAATGGGTATCACGATTTCAAAGCACGCTTCCAAAAACTTAAAAAGCGGTGCGACGATACATTGCGCTTTGTAATTTTTTAAATACTTAATGAGTTTGAACACTGCCCTCTCCTTAGTTTTTCGTTTGAAACCAACTTATTTATTTTATCATATTTCCGCTTAAAAACAAAGAAAATAACACCGCTTTTTTAAATTATGGCTTTGCCGTATACAAAACTCTCGAAAAAACCGCTCAAATCCGCCCCCGCTTTTTCAAACGCACCGCACAAACTTTCAAAATCGCATATTTTAAACTTATTGTCCGAGTAAAGATTTTTAAGCCCCTTAAAAAACAATTTATCGCCCACGCTCTCTCTTGCCATGTCGTACATAATAACGGGCAATACGTAATTGAGTTCGTAATATTCGTATTCCGTTTTATATTCTGCCAAACTTCTGTTCATTCTCGTGTCTTTGCCTAGCCTCAAAGCGTCGTATACCGAACAAAACGTCTTGTAAGATTTTTCGCATAGCGAAACAAACTCTTTTCGCTTGTTTTTATCTTCGTTAAACTCCGAATACAAAAGAACGGAATATTCGGCGAGTCCCTCGTCTACGTAAGAAGAATCGAGTTGATTGTTTCCGACCGCGCCGTACCACCATTGATGAGCAAGTTCGTGCAGTAATACTTTTTTATAATCGTCTTCTCCGTCTTTGACCATTGCCGACGCGCCGTATTCCATACCGCCCGATATAAACGGAGTTTCGGCAACCGTGTAAGTTTTATAAGGATATTTTCCGAACAACTCTCCGAAAAACTTTAATCCTTTTTCGATTATCTCTATTTTATCGTTCGGATTTTCGTCGCTAAAATAATAATATTTAATTTCGACTCCGTCTTTTTCCGCCGACTTTACTTTGTAATTTTCGCTTAAAACAATCATAAAATCACGTATGCCGTTTATTCTTACCGTATAAGAACGTTTTCCGCCGTTTCTCGTTTCGGAAACCGTTTTGCCCGAAAACGCGCAAACGTATTTTTCGGGGCAGACGAATTTTACCGTATAGTTTGCGGAATATGCGTAAAACGGATCACCTACGGCGTAATATTCACATTCTACGTCGCCCGATTTTTCCTTTACGCATAAACTCGGATAAAAATTGCCGATATTTACAGTCTTTTCGTTTTTTCCCAACCTGTGAACGACTTTGGGCAATTTAACCGTAAAAGATATTTCAAGGGTAACCTTGTCCCCGTAATAAAGTTCGTCGTTAAGTTTTACGGCAAGAATATTTTCGTCTTTACCCGTAAGGTAATATTCGGCGTTTTTACCTTTTTGCCTGACGGACGAAACGATGATATCTCCGTAACTTTCGCCGTCGTAGAAAAACAACCGTTCGTAGTCGGAAGAAACGGGCTTATAAAGAGAATCTTTCCGATACGCTTTCGGGTAGAGATTGAAATACAACTCTTCGTAACTCGTTTGCGTTTTGTTTACGAACGTAACCTTTTCGACGGCGTTTATCAGGTTATTTTCTTCCGAATACTCAATCGTCATATCGTAACTTAAATTCGCATAACTTTTCTTTGCGCAAGAATTAAAC
>CAKQSC010000106.1 GCA_934271725.1 uncultured Clostridia bacterium | reverse complement strand
GTTCTGATTAGTTTTTTCATTTTGTGTTCTCCTTTTATTCTTTAATACCGCCGAGAGATATATTACTCATAAGCGCGTTGTTGAAAAACGCGAACAATATAAGAGGCGGTATGCACGTTACGAAATAAGCGGTGTATAATACGTCGAACTCTCCGCCCGCTTCCGTTTTGAACAGATATATACCCGCCGAAAGCGTGGGAAGTTCGTTAAGGTAGAGAATAGCGGACGAATAGTTGTTCCATTCCGCCATCCATATCATTAAAAATATCGCGCCGAACATAGGAAGGGCTTGCGGAAACATTATTTTGAAATATATGCCGTAATCCCCCGCGCCGTCTATCTGCGCCGCTTCCGAATAAGTGTTGCTTACGTTCTGAAAAAATGCGTAAAAGTACATATAATACACGCCTATTCCCGAAAACGAAGTAACTATCATAAGTCTGCTGTTTAACAGGTTGAGTTTGTCAAGCAACAGATACATACTTCCGCCCGTGCCGTAAATGGGCAGAATCATCGTTATAAGCGAGGCTATAAAGTACGCGCCCGAACCCGGAAACTTATATTTACAGGTAACGTAAGCGAGCATCGCCGTAACCGACGCCGAGAAAAACGCGCCTATTATCGAGAAATATACGCTGTTGAAAAGCATTCCCCAAAAGCCCGTATCCGCGACTTTCATCATTTCCATCATTTTTTTGAAGTTGGAAAAACGCCATTTGGTCGGTAACGCGAAAGGCTTTAATATAATTTCGTCGGTAGATTTCATTCCCGACATTAAGCACCACCACAGGCAGTAAAGATACGTAACCGCAAAAAATGCGAAAATTATGAAGATTATGCAATAAAGAATCCTTTCGGAAACCGTTCTTTTTTGCCAGTCCAGAAACTTTTTCTTTGCTTTCATCAGTATTGTACCTCCGCGAAGAACTTGCTTGCGAACTTACGAATGGTAAGCGACAATACGCACGATATGGCGGTTAAAAACAAACCCAGCGCCGACATATAGTTAAACGCGTTGGAGCCGTTATTTATCGCAACTCCGTACACTTGCAGATACATCCAGTTGGAAATCGTCTGCGTTCCGTACATTCCCTGCGTAAGCAAAAATACTTGTCCGCTCGCGCCGAATACGCCCGCAATCTGCAACACGAGCATAAGCATAAACGTAGGCCACACTATGGGAATAATTATTCTGAACGCTTCCTGCACCCAGTTTACGCCGTCTATTTTAGCCGATTCTATAATTCCTTCGGGAACTCTCGAAAAGGTTCCGCCCCAGATTATGAGGTTGCCGGGGAAGGTCAGCCATATCATATTTATGATTACGGAAGCGTTTGCAAACTTTTCGTCCGAAAAGAGTCGCGGTTTGTAATCGAGAGAAAACATTCTCTGAACCAACGTTTTTATAGCGTCCGTTTGAAGTAATTCGTAATAAATAGAACAAAGTACCACGGCGGAAAGTATTGACGGGAGGTAGAATATTATGCGAAACGCTTTGTAAAGGAATATTTTCTTATACAAAAAGTAAGATACGAACACCCCGACGATGAACAATACCATATTCACTCCGAAAGTGATGAAGGTATTTTTAAACGCTTCCGACATTTCCGCATTCAAGGGAAAAAGGTCGGAAAAAACTTTACCGAAATTGTTCAGCGTAAACCCCGAATGTCCGTTTTTCTGAAAAGCCATAATAACCGAATCGAAGTTGACGTAAACGTAGAAAACCAAAAATGTTATAGTGGGTAATATCGTAAAGGACAATATGAATCCCGCTCTTTTCCATTTATTTGCCGTGCCGTATTTTGCCATTTATCTTATGCCTTCTTTTTTTTAGCCTTAATTATAAACGCCGTCATCGCCGAAAGAACGATAGCGGTCGCCGAACCCGCTACGGACGATTTGCAACCGCCCTTTTCTTTTTCGGGATCTCTGTGTCCGCCCTCTTCCGCGAAATCCGCGTAATATATAACGGACTCCGTTATAATTTTATTTTCGTCAAACGCTTCGCCACGCCCGTTTTTCCAACCGACGAAAACGTAGCCCTCTTTAACGGGATCTGCGGGCGCGGTAACTTTATAATCGCCCGACGACAAGGTTTCCGATTTCACCGTTTCGCCGTTCGCTATAAACGCTACTTTGTATGAGAGTACTTTTTTGTAAACCGTTTCGCCCACGGTTAGTTTGCCGAGCGAAAGATACCCTTCCGCGGTTTCACCGTTTGCCGTAATCATAAGCGTTCCGTCCGTATACGCTTTAAACGTTACTGCGGTTTCCGTTCCGCTCGCTTTTTTATAAGAAGTTTCGCCGAGAACGTACATATCGCCCGTAGCCGAATCGTAATAAATGCCGTAAGCGTCGTCTGCCTCTGCTTCCGACATCGCTCTTATTTTAACGTTTTCTCCCGGCATCACGAAGGAAAACGCTCCGTTGCCGAGTTCCGTTACGGCGGTTTTGATTTTTTTGCCGTTCTCGCCGTAAACGCTCGGAAGCGGTGCTTCGCCATCGCCGAAATATTTAATTGTAACGGTACGCCCCGCGTAACCGTACATGGTTTCTTTCAAAGTAAAATTAAATTTTGCGTTACCC
Source organism: uncultured Clostridia bacterium (assembly GCA_934271725.1). Classification (GTDB taxonomy): domain Bacteria; phylum Bacillota; class Clostridia; order Christensenellales; family Borkfalkiaceae; genus CAKQSC01. The sequence continues at coordinate 1,323 of CAKQSC010000106.1, read as the reverse complement.
GCTCTGCTCAACGCCACGCCGAGATAATATCCGTCCTCGTCGGTTGCCGAAAAATCGGTAAGCGACGCCGTGATTTTTCTTTCCGCGTTATTAGCGTCCCATGCAATACTTTTTGCCCCGGCATTATCCGCCGTAGCGCCGTCCGCCGACCAGAACCATCTGTTCATAACCGGGTTTTCTTCGCCGATTTTCACGGTAAACGCGTGCGCCGTAACGTCGTAAAGAACGTCGGTATACTCCTCTTCCGAATATAAAGTAACGTTCCCGGCGCCGTTGTTTCCGTCCCCGAACAGGTACCAAAAGTTCGCGTTCGTGGGAACGTAAGCATAAGCGATATCCGAAAACACGCCTCTCGCAAGTCCGTTAAAATCACCCGTTTGAAGTTCCGTGCTAAAAGAAACCGTTTTATACTTCAACCGAATGTTTCCGTCCGTCGGGCGTTTGGTATACAAATACGCGCCGTGCGTATAGTTGACGTCGATATTTATCGAATCGTCCGCTTTGGGTGTGTATTCACCGAAGTCTATCGTATAAAGTTGTGTGTCTTCTGCGTTTGCTTTTACGGCGGAGTTAAACAAACCACCGCCGTAAATCGCAGTTGCCGTCGTTAAAACGGCAACCGCTCCGCACAAAAATGTTTTGATTTTATTCATAGATTTTTTTCCGTGTTTTTTGAAAACGGCTTATTTAACCGTTATCTGTCTTGTTTTTTTCCGCGAGTTACAATAACGACCGCACCCGTAAGCATAACGAGCATAACAATGCCGAGTCCGCTTGCAGAAAGGTTACAACCGCTCTTCTTCGCTTCCTTGTATTCTACGGTAATATTTACGTCGCCCGTAACGGTAAGTTCCGTTATTTCCGTTTCGCCGTTTCTGATTACCATATCGTAACCGTCTTCTTTATACGCGTTGAAGTTTACGCTTCCGTTGTATTCTACCTGCAACGTTACCGCCTCTTTTTCAAGTCCCGTAAACGTTATGGTTACAGTATACTTTCTTGCCGTTTCGGTAAACTTCGCGGTAAGAGTTACGTTACCCGTTACGACGTCGTTGTCGAAATCCCATTTCGCTTCGCCGTTGTACCAACCGTCAAATGTATATACCGTGCTTACGGTCATATCTTTGGTAGGATCTTCCGCGGGTTTTGTTACCTTGTCGCCGTAAGCGACCTTAACCGCATCGTTATCGCCGATTACCACGTCGTATTGTCTTGTCGTATCGTTGAACTTCGCAACAAGAGTTAAGTTACCCGTTACGACGTCGTTGTCGAAATCCCATTTCGCTTCGCCGTTGTACCAACCGTCAAATGTATATACCGTGC
>CAKQSC010000105.1 GCA_934271725.1 uncultured Clostridia bacterium | reverse complement strand
GCCTTTTATCGTCCACTATACAAAACTTCACGTTATTTTTCACCGTTTCGTTTCCGTTTTCGTTTAAAATAAGTTTCTCTATTTCAAACGCGCGAAGCAAACTTATTCCGTTTACGGTAGATATTCGTATGTAAGAAAACTTTGTTTTTATGTTCATAAGTTTTTGCGCGGTTTTAAGAGAACAAAATACAATTCCGTTGTTGCTTTCGTCCAAAGTTACGTTTCCCGTATCGATAAAACCGTTTAAATTGACTTTTTCGTTTCCGTTTACCGCCACGCATTTACGATAGAACTCGCCGTAAAACCTTTTTCGATAAATTGTTTTCACAACGATCGCGCACAGTTTTATCGCTATATACACGGCAAAAACAACGCTACCGAAAGACAGATCTTCAAGGGAATAGTTGATTTTATATTTAACGGTGAACAAATAATTCGTTCCGTATACGAATCCCGCGCACGCAAAAGTTAAAAACGAAAACACGAATATGTAACGAACGTTTTCTTTAAAGTGTTTGCTTCCGGAAGAAATATATGCGTAAAAGACGCAAAAAAATACTTTACAAAGCGTTTTATACGTCGCCGGAACGGGCATTACGGGAAGAACTACGGCAAACGCGGTACCCAACACGGAATAAAGAAAAAGCCACCGAAACTTACACGGTCGTTTAACTATCTTTCGTGAATATTTCAGTAGCATATAATCTATTATTAAGTTGTCGAAAATTACTTTCTCGATATATATTTGCATACCCGTATTTTAACATACGGGCAACGAAAAATTAAATACACTTTTAGCGTTATTCGGGGTAAAATGTCGTAAAGTTATTTAAAAAACTCTATTACTATTTCGTTTTGTACGTACAGGTATTCGTCTTTGATTTTTAAAACGTTGCCGTCGAAATCAATATATTCGGCAACTTTCCTCAATGCTTTTTTATAGTCGTTTACGAAATCCGCGTTGAACTTTACGTTAAACTCGTTTAAGTTTACGCCGTAAACGGTGCGAAGCCCAAGCATTATAAACTCGTTTTCAGCCGTCGTTTCATCGATAACGTCCGTTACCGCAACGGGAAATCTGTTCGCTATCACGGCATTCATATAATCGTCTAATTTGGAAAGATTAGTATATCTTTCGTTCCCCAAAAAACCCGACGCCGACGCGCCTAGCCCCACGTATTCTCCTCGTTTCCAGTAATTGAGATTGTGTTTCGATTCGTAACCCGATAAGGAAAAATTAGATATTTCGTATCTGTCGAATCCCTTTTCTTTAAGATAATTCCTGCCGAAATCGTATAAATCCGCAATTTCGTCGTCAAGAGGCAACAACCCGTTTAAATAGTCGTTGTAAATAGGCGTGCCGTCAACGCAGGTAAGCGCGTACATAGAAATATGCTTTACCCCTCCCGCAATGGCAAGGTCAATCGTTTTTTGCAGTTGTTCTTTCGTTTGATCGTAAAGCCCTATAAGAATATCGGCGCTCTTATTCACGTCGCCAAGCATATTCGCGCAAATCAGAAAATCTTTTGCCGTATGAACTCTTCCCAACCGTTTAAGAACGTCATCGTAGCCCGACTGCAAACCTATGCTGAATCTGTTTATTCCCGACTTTTTATAAACTTCTATTTTGTTTTCGTCAATCGTGCCGGGGTTTATTTCTATCGTAATCTCGGGGTTGTCCGACAATTTGAAATATTTTTTAATCTGACGTATCGCGCCCGCTATATATTCGGGGTTTACTATGCTAGGCGTGCCACCTCCGAAATATATCGTATCGAACGTATAATTTTCAAGTTGCAGACCTCTCCCCTTTATTTCACGGTATAAACACGCAAAATACGCCTCGACTTTGTTTAATTCTTTCGGATAAGAAGCAAAATCGCAATAACTGCATTTTTGTTTACAAAAAGGAACGTGTATATATATTCCCGCCATAACTCACCTGTCCTTATCCGTTTTAAGAATCGAAATAAAGGCTTCGCTCGGAATTGCGACTTTACCTATCTGACGCATTTTCTTTTTACCTTCGCGCTGTTTTTCAAGAAGTTTCATCTTTCTTGTAATATCACCGCCGTAGCATTTTGCAAGAACGTCCTTTCTCATTGCCTTTACCGTTTCTCTTGCAATGACTTTACCGCCTATCGTGGCCTGAACGGGAACTTCAAACATTTGTCTTGGAATAACTTCTTTAAGCCTTTCCGCCATTGCTCTGCCCCTTTCGTACGCTTTGTCTTTATGAACAATCATACTCAAAGCATCGCAATTATCGCCGTTTAACAACATATCGAGTTTAACAAGATCGCTTTTGCGGTATTCTTCAAACTCGTAATCGAAACTTGCGTAACCCTTCGTACGGGATTTCAATCCGTCGAAAAAGTCGTAAATTATTTCGTTCAACGGAAGAGAATATTTAAGTTCGACTCTCGTTTTGTCAAGGTAAACCATATCGTGGAAAACTCCGCGTTTTTCCTGACATAAATCCATAATAGGACCTACGTAATCGGGCGGTGTGAATATACTTGCCCTTACAATAGGCTCTTCCATATACTCTATTTCGCTTATATCGGGAAGTCTTGTCGGGTTCGTTACGTCAAAGACTTCTCCGTTAGTCTTATGAACTTTATACGAAACGGTAGGCGCGGTGGTTATTATTTCGAGATTGAACTCCCTTTCTATTCTTTCCTGAATAATCTCCATGTGAAGAAGTCCTAAAAATCCGCAACGGAAACCAAACCCCAACGCGACGGAATTGTCCGGTTCAAACACAAGCGAAGCGTCGTTTAACTGCAACTTCAAAAGCGCGTCTTTAAGGTCGTTGAACTTACTGCCGTCCAAAGGATATACACCCGAGAAAACAACGGGCTGAACCTGTTTATAACCGGGCAGAGGAACGTTTGTGGGATTGTTTACGTCTATAATCGTGTCGCCGACTTTCGTGTCCTGTATGCTCTTGATACTTGCCGCAATGTAACCGACTTCGCCCGCTTTTAACGTTTCTTTCGCCATAAGTTTGGGGGCGAACACGCCCACTTCCGTAACGTCGAATACTTTGTCGGAATTAAACGTAGTAATTTTCGTTCCTTGCTTCACCACGCCGTTTTTAATTCTTACGAAACATATAACGCCTTTATAACTGTCGTAATATGAATCGAATATCAACGCTTGCAACGGTGCCTCTTCGTCGCCGTCGGGCGCTGGAAGATACTTTACTATCGCTTCGAGTACGTCTTCTATGTTAAGCCCGGTTTTTGCGGAAATCAAAGGCGCGTATTCGGTATCGAGTCCTATAATGTCCTCTATTTCCTTTTTCGTTCCTTCGGGATCCGCGGAAGCGAGATCAACTTTATTTATGACGGGCAATATTTCGAGATTGTTATCGAGCGCGAGATAAACGTTTGCAAGAGTCTGCGCCTGAACGCCTTGCGTCGCGTCTACGACGAGAATCGCGCCTTCGCACGCGGCAAGCGAACGGGAAACCTCATAAGTAAAGTCAACGTGTCCCGGCGTGTCAATCAGGTTTAAAATATACTCGTTGCCGTCTTTCGCTTTATAAAACATTCTCACGGGAGTAAGTTTTATTGTTATGCCCCTTTCTCGTTCGATATCCATCGAGTCGAGAAGTTGCTCTTCCATATCTCTTTCGGAAACTTGTCCCGTTCTTTCCATAAGCCTGTCCGCAAGCGTAGATTTGCCGTGATCGATATGCGCGACTATACAAAAGTTTCTTATAAGTTGGTTAGGTTTTTTCGCCATAGTGATTTCCTTGTCTTTTTATAACATTATTTTAAAGCAAAACGATTATTTTTGCAAGCAATAACAATAACATTACAAACTTTTCGATAAATTAGATAAAAACACTTGCTTATTATTTGGGAATGTGCTAAAATAATAAGGCTTGAATGTGCTACTGTGGCTCAGTTGGTAGAGCAGCTGATTCGTAATCAGCAGGTCGCCGGTTCGAGTCCGGCCAGTAGCTCCA
>CAKQSC010000104.1 GCA_934271725.1 uncultured Clostridia bacterium | reverse complement strand
CAAGCGCACGGCACGCTTGCGGTCGATTTTTTTAACCGCTTTAAATTTGACGACAAGAACGGAAAAAAGCGTTCCCGAATGTAACAGCAGTGAGAAAAACAGTCCTCCCGAAACCCCTAGCAACTTTTCCGTTAAAATCAAATGCCCCGAACTCGACACGGGCAGAAACTCCGTCAACCCCTGCACGAAACCTAAAACGATACCCTGATATACTTTCATAAAACACTTTAATGACAAAAGTCGGTGGCTTTGTAGACATCGTTTCCCTTTTTAAAAACGGCACGAACCGCACCACTAATCTTAAAAACGCGGTTGACCGACAGTATAAAAAACTCTTTGCTTTTAAACGCGGTTGACTAACCGAACGAAAAGCCCGTTTTATCGACGATATTCCCGACTTGTCCGTTATTAGTATATAGTTAAAGGCGTGATAAAATACCACGCCTTTAAGTTTGTTTTCGGTTTTTATTTTTTTCGTCCGACCTTCTTTTCTTGTTCTTCTTACAATGAGCACAGTCGTTTCCGCAACAACCGCAAGTGCTTTTCCCTTTAATACGGCAACGAATTATATAGACTATCGCGCCGACCGTCCACAACGCCAACAGACAAATTATAACGATTTCCAAAGGTTTCATTATATTCCCGCCAGATTATAAACTATTACGGCGAACAGCCACGCTATGAATATCTGATACAACACGACGAGTAAAGTTTTCCACACGGATTTATACTCTTTTCTCATCGTAGCGACCGCCGCAACGCACGGAGTATACAGCAAAACGAATGTCAGAAACGCAAGTACGGAGGGTATACCGCCGATAATCGACACTATATTTCCGCCACCCGCAAGCATTTCCATCGTGCTGATAACCGCCTCTTTCGCGGTGAAACCGGCAATCAATGCGGAAACCGCTCTTCCGTCGCTTATGCCCATAGGCTTGAACACGGGGGCTATAAAGTTGCCGACGTGAGCGAGCAAACTCGTCTGATCCGCCGTTTCTTCCGTAATGAATACGAGTTTCGCGTTATACCCCTGCAAAAACCATATAACGAGAGTCGCAAGAAATATTACCGTAAACGCTCTCGTCAAAAAGTCTTTCGCTTTCTCCCACATCAGAAGCAACACGCCTTTCATAGACGGCATACGGTAGTTGGGAAGTTCCATAACGAAAGGTACAGGGTTGCCTTTATATATAAGTTTGCCCGAAACGAACGCCGTAAGCACGCCGAGCATTACCCCCAACAGATACAGGCATATTATTATGAGTATCTGAAAACCTAACGAAAACAATCCGCATTTTACTATCGAAAAATAAACGACCGCTTTTGCCGAACAACTGATAAACGGAATAAGACCTATCGTAACTTTTCTGTCCCTGTCGCTCGCAAGCGTTCTCGTACTCATTATCGCGGGAACGGAACAACCGAAACCGACTATGATAGGAACGAAACTTCTTCCCGAAAGTCCTATTTTACGTAACGGTTTATCCATTATAAACGCAACCCTCGCCATATACCCGCTGTCTTCGAGCAATGATAAGAAGAAAAACAATATAACCACGTCGGGAAGAAGAGATATAACCGCGCCTAATCCGCCGAACAGCCCCTTTTCCAAAAAGTCGGTTACGGCGGGGTTCATTCCGTACTTGTTCAAACCTTTCGTGGTAACGTCGCATAGTTTGTCTATGCACCACTCTATGCCTTTGCCGAGATAACCGCCCACAAGCGTAAACGTCAGAACGTATATAGCCATCATAATGACGATAAACAACGGTATAGACGCCCACTTGTTGGTTAAAACTTTGTCTATTTTTTCGCTCCGTTTGCGTTCTTTGCTCTCTTCGCAGTGCTTGACGCACGCCGACGAAACCTTTTCTATAAACTCGTACGTCATAGAAGCGACCGCCGCATCTCTGTCCATACCCGTGTCGTTTTCCATTTCTACGATACTATGCTCCAAAAGTTCCTTTTCGTTTTCGTCAAGTCCTAACCTTTCGGCAAAATCCGTATCGCTGTATATAAGATTCATAACGCAGAATCTCGTAGATATACCTATTTTTTCGGCGTGATCTTCTATGAGGTGATAGGTAGAGTGTATACATCTGTGAACGGCTTCCTGCTTATCGCAGATATCCGTTACTTTGGGCAAGATTTTATTTTTCGCCTGTTCGTAAGCGACTCTTATGAGTTCGTCAACGCCCTCGTTTTTGCTTGCCGATATGGGAACGACGGGGCAACCGAGCATTTCGCTCATCTTGTTTATGTCTACCGTACCGCCGTTGTTACGCATTTCGTCCATCATATTAAGGGCGATTACCATAGGTATCTTCATCGTCATAAGTTGAGTGGTAAGATACAGGTTACGTTCTATCGTGGTTGCGTCTAATATGTTGATGATACCGTCCGGCTTACCCTTTAACAAAAAATCTCTCGTTACTATTTCTTCTTCCGTATACGGGCGAAGAGAATATATACCCGGCAAATCCACCAGCTCGCAATCTTTAACGTTTCTTATCGAACCCGTTTTCGAGTCCACCGTTACGCCCGGGAAATTGCCTACGTGTTGATTCGCCCCCGTAAGAGCGTTAAAAAGAGTTGTCTTTCCGCAGTTCTGATTGCCTATCAAAGCGAATTTCATTCTTTTTTATGCTCCTTTTTAAAAATATTAAAACGACGTTTTTTCTTCTTTTTTTCACCGTCCGCGTCGAGTTCCCGTTTGTTTTCTTTTTCCGACGTATTGCCTTTAATACCGCTTGCAACGCCGTCCGCTTCCGTGAGTTCGGTTACGCCCTTCTTTTTTACCGCTACGCGAGCATTTTCCTTTGCTTTTTCCGCCGATACGGCTTCCGTGTTTTCTTTGTCGGAAGATACCGCCGTCGGTTCGGACTTTGCCTCCACGAATTTATTGACTTCTATATTTTTCGCTTCGTCTTTACGTATGGTAAGTTCGTAACCGCGCAACCTTATTTCAAGCGGATCGCCCATAGGCGCGCGTTTGACGATCATCACCGTCGTTTTGGGTATAAGCCCCATGTCCAACAGTCTGCAACGCAGGTTCCCCGCGCCGTTTACTTTTGTAATAACGGCTTTTTCGCCGTCTTTCAATTTGTCGAGAGTCATATTTTCTCCGTTTATTTTTCGTTCATTTTCAGGTAAAGATTTTTTATTGCGGTAAGTCCCGCCTTTTCGCCGTTTTCTACCGCTTTACCGTACATTTCAATCGCTTTTTTATAGTCTTTTCTCACACCGAAACCGTTTTCGTAACAGATCCCGAGATTGTGATACGCAACGCCCGAACTTTCTTTTTCGACAGCCTTTTTAAAACATTTTACGGCTTCTTTTTTGTCTTCTTCCGTTCCTTTGCCTTGCAGGTAGCACAGCCCGACGTTTATAATCGCTTGTTCTTCGCCGAGATTGTATGCGTCGGTAAATAATTTAAAGGCTTTTTTATAAGCCGCTTTGGTTTTGACGGTGTAGTAGTAATAAAGTCCCACTTGCAGACACGCCGACGGATTTTCGCCTTTAACGCTCTGTTTCAGCCAATGAAGTGCCTTATCTTTATCGGGTGTTACGCCGTAATATCCGCAAGCATACGCCATACCGAGATTATACTGCGCGGCGGCATTTCCGAGTTTTGCGGCTCGTTTGAAAAGTTTAAGGGCGGTTTTCTCGTCCTTTTCGAGTCCTAATTCGTCGCCGAGATACGCTTCCGCCATTCGTTCGATTGCGTCCGGAAAGTCCATTTCCATTGCCATCTGATAATAGAACAGCGCATTTTTGTAATCGGCTTTTTTGGTTTCGTAAATCGTCGCCATACACCAATAAACGCCGACATAATCCAAATCGCACTGCGCAAAACAATCGAGCGCATCGTCGTATTTGCCTTTATTGTAATAATAATATCCTAAATCGAGAAGAGCGTCGTCTTGTCCGAGTGCCGCCGCTTTTTTAAGATAATAAATATATGCCTTTTTGTCGGG
>CAKQSC010000103.1 GCA_934271725.1 uncultured Clostridia bacterium | reverse complement strand
TATACGTACCGAACTTTTAGCCCGAACGGTTGATTTTCGTCAGCCCGAACGTCGACGTGTTCGGTTTGACAAACAAGGAGAAAAAATATGCCAAAAACGGATTATAACGCTTCCGACTTAAAAGTGCTCGAAGGACTCGATGCGGTAAGACTGCGTCCCGGAATGTATATAGGTTCCACGGGCGAAAAAGGCTTGCACCATATTCTTTGGGAAATAGTCGACAACGCCATAGACGAGGCGGCTAACGGATTTGCCGACGAGATAGAAGTAACTCTTTATCCGGACGGGTCCGCTTCGGTTGAGGACAACGGCAGAGGTATACCCGTAGATATACACCAAAAAACGGGACTCAGCGGTGTCGAACTCGTATTTACCAAACTGCATGCGGGCGGTAAGTTTGAAAACGCGAACTATACGTATTCGGGCGGACTTCACGGCGTAGGCGCGTCCGTTACCAACGCTTTGTCGGAATGGCTTAAAGTAAGAGTGTATAAAAAGACTATTTACGAGATGTCTTTTAAAAGTTTTTACGACAAAGAAAAAAAGAAATACGAGTCGGGTATTCCCGACGGAAAGTTGGTAAACACGGGGATAAAGACGGACAAAAAAGGAAGTTTCGTTCAGTTCAAGCCGGACAAAGCGGTGTTTGAAAAAACCGTGTTCGATTATACGACGATAGAAAACAGACTGCGCGAACTCGCCTTTTTGAATAAAGGTCTTAAAATCACGTATAAAGACAAAAGGGGTATGGGTAATCCCTTCGAGCAGGTGTTTAAATACGACGGAGGCATAAAAGATTTCGTAAGTTATCTTAACGAAGACAAAAAAACTCTGTACCCGACGCCCGTATACTTTTCGTGCGTCAAGGACGATTATCTTATAGAGTTTTCCTTTCAGCATACGGACGAATATACGGAAAGTCTGCTTTCATTCGTAAACAATATACCGACAGGCGAGGGAGGTACTCACGAAACGGGTTTCCATTCGGGACTTACGAGATCTCTCAACGATATAGCGAGAAACCGGAACATTTTAAAAGACAAAGACGATAACCTTATAGGCGACGATTTCAAAGAAGGTCTTACCGCCGTTATTTCCGTAAAAATGAAGAACGCGCAGTTCGAGGGGCAGACGAAAACCAAACTCGGTAATCCGGAAGTAAAAACGGCTATGGAATCCGCCGTTATAGAACAACTCGGCATATTTTCGGCAAACAAAAAGAACGCCGGCGTTCTCGAAGCGGTCATCGGCAAAGCGGTTTCGGCTTCAAAGGTAAGAAAGGCGGCGAAAAAAGCCAAAGAACTTGCGCGTGCAAGCAAGAGTATAGACGGACTTAACCTCGTCGGAAAACTTTCCGCCTGCACGGGCAGAAAAGCGGAACTCAACGAACTTTATATAGTCGAGGGCGATTCGGCGGGCGGTAGTGCGAAACAGGCTCGCGACAGGTCTTATCAGGCGGTGCTTCCGTTAAGAGGAAAGCCTCTTAACGTAGAAAAGAAAAAACTCGATCAGATTCTCGCCAACGAAGAAATCCGTTCCATAATAAGCGCGCTCGGAACGGGAATACTAGGCGACTTTAACCTCGACAATTTAAAATACAACAAAGTAATAATTCTTTCGGATGCCGACACGGACGGCGCGCATATAAGGGCGATATTGCTTACTTTCTTTTACAGGTATATGCGTTCTCTCGTAAACGAAGGACACGTGTATATAGGTATGCCACCGTTATACAAGGTTTATAAAAAGGACGTCAGCGAATACGCTTACGACGATAAAGAGTTGGAAGAAAAAATACAAATCGTCGGAAGGGGTTATCAGATACAACGTTACAAAGGTCTCGGCGAAATGAATCCCGAGCAACTTTGGGAAACTACGCTCGATCCGAAAAGAAGAACGCTTATGCGCGTAACGGTTGAGGACGCCGTTTCGGCGGAAAAAATCATAACGACGCTTATGGGCGATAAGGTAGATGAAAGAAGAAATTATATTTCGAGATACGCCGATTTCAACAAGGCGGATACCTTTAAAGACAGGGCAAACGTAGAAAGGAGACGCGACGATGAGTGAGTATACTGAAAAGGGAATAATACAAAACTCTTTAAGCGAAGTTTTACACAATTCCATGATACCTTACGCCGAATCCGTCATTATGGACAGAGCGCTTCCGAGAGTGGAGGACGGGCTTAAACCCGTTCAGAGAAGAATACTCTATTCTATGTACGATTTAGGTCTTACGCCCGATAAACCGCACAAAAAATGCGCGAGAATAGTCGGTGAATGTCTCGGTAAATATCATCCGCACGGCGACAGTTCGGTATACGAAGCGTTGGTAAGACTCGCGCAGGATTTCAATATGAGAATGACGCTCGTCGACGGGCACGGCAACTTCGGCTCGGTAGACGGCGACGGCGCGGCCGCAATGCGTTATACGGAAGCAAGGCTTCAACCGCTTGCAATGGAAATGCTTCGCGACATAAACAAAAACACGGTTGATTTCGCGCTTAATTTCGACGACAGTCTGGAAGAACCCGTAACACTGCCGTCCGGCTTTCCGAATCTTCTTGTAAACGGCACGACGGGTATCGCGGTAGGCATAGCGACGAATATACCCACGCATAATTTAGGCGAAGTCATTTCGGGCGTTTGCGAGTATATCGATAACCCGAAAATCAAACTCGCCGAACTTATGAAAACCATAAAGGGACCGGATTTTCCTACCGGCGGTTTTATACTTCTTGACGAAGAACTCGAAAAGGCGTATTCCACGGGTAAAGGCAAAATTACCGTAAGGGCAAAAGTCGTTCTCGAAAGAGAAGGCGAAAAAACGCTGATTGTCATAAAAGAACTTCCCTATCAGGTCAATAAACAAAGCCTGTTGAGAAAAATCGCGGATATGCGCGAAGACAAGAAAGACGATACCCTTTCGGCGATTTCCGACATTGCGGACGAGTCGGACAGAAACGGTATGCGCGCCGTTATCAAACTCAAAAAAGACGCCAACGTCGAAAAAGTGCTTGCATACCTTTATAAAAACACGGAACTGCAAACGACTTTCGGTATAAATATGTACGTAATCGCGGAGGGTAAACCGCAACTTTTAGGGCTTATCGACATAATAAAATATTACGTCGAATATCGCCGTACCGTGATTTTAAGAAGAAGCAAATTCGATTTGTCCACGGCGGAAGCGAGAGCGCATATTTTAGAGGGGCTTATAATAGCCGTCAAGAACATAGACGAAGTCATAAAGATAATAAAGACGGCCGACAATACTACGGACGCCAAAACCAAACTTCGCGCAAGGTTTTCCTTGTCTAACGAACAGGCGCAGGCTATTCTCGATTTAAGACTTGCAAGACTTACTAAATTAGAAGTCAACAACCTTAAACAAGAACTTGCCGAATTAAAGGAAAAAATCAAGGAATTAAAGGCGATTATCGGCTCGAAAGCCCTTCAAATGGAAGTCGTCAAAAACGAAATGAACGACGTTAAACGTCGGTTTAAAAGCGAAAGAAGAACGGCTATCGTAAAAGACGGCAAAGAGATTAAAGTGGAAAAAATGGTCGAAACGGAGGAAACGCAAAACTACGTTCTCGGCGTATCTCTTGCCAAAAACTTTAAAAAGATTCCCGAAAAGAATTATAATATGAGCGACAGGTCGGTAACCGAAAAGACGTCCGATAACGACGTGCTCGTCATAAGACGTAAGGTATCTACCGCCGACACCGTGCTTGCGTTTACCAACTTCGGTAACTGCTATAAACTCAACTTAAAGAAACTTGACGACACGAGATATAAAGAAAAAGGCGTGAACTTCGCGATAGCGGTCGGTTGCGCCATGGGCGAAGAAGCGGTCGACTTTATTGCGCTTAACAAGCAGACGGAAAAACTCGATTTGTTGTTTTATACCAAAGACGGGCTTGTCAAACGCACGTCGGCAAGCGAATATCTTGTCGGGAAAGAGAGTTTTCAGGCAATAAAACTCAAAGAGGGCGAC
>CAKQSC010000102.1 GCA_934271725.1 uncultured Clostridia bacterium | reverse complement strand
GGCGTAAGTTTCGGATTTTTCCGAGCCCATTATCAGTCTGTTTATAAAACCGCCTTTCTTTTTAGTCGCCATAAAATCTCCCGAATATTTAACCGTTTACGGTTATATTAGCAATAGTTCTTTTATATTCTATACTAAATCGAAAACTTTTTCAAACAAATACGGCACAAATATCGTTTTTTTTTATTCTTTTCGCAAAAAAGTCTCTTTAAGAGCGTTTTTTCAGTTTACGGGGGTATGATGAAAGCATTTTCAATGGCAATAATCGGCGCGACGGGCGTCGTGGGAAGAACTCTTATAGACGTTATCAACGAAACAAAACCGCCCGTAAGCGATTTCTATTTATACGCTTCCGAAAAGTCTTACGGCAAAACGTTTGATATTTTGGGAAAAACTTATACCGTAGACGTATTAACGAAAAAAACGCCTCCCTATAAAAAGATAGACGTAGCAATTTTTTGCGTGAACGCAAAAATAAGCAAAAAATACGTAAAATATTTCACGCGAAACAACGTTCTCGTAATAGACAATTCAAAAGCGTTCCGACGCTATAAAAAAGTCCCTTTGGTAGTACCCGAAGTAAACGGCGAAGAAATGTTTAAAAATATCGGAATTATCGCAAACCCGAACTGTTCTACCATACAGGCTACGGTCGCTTTAAAACCGCTTGACAAAGAGTTTAAACTAAAACGGGTAATAATCACCACTTTTCAGTCCGTTTCGGGTGCGGGAAGAGCGGGCGTAACCGATTTAAAAAACGGCATAAACGGCAAAGTCCCTAAAAAGTTTTCGCGAACGATTTTCGGAAATTGCATACCCGAAATTGACGAATTTCTTAAAAACGGTTATACTATGGAAGAAGAAAAAATAATCTTTGAATCGAAAAAAATCTTAAACGACGAAAATCTTAAAATTACGGCGACTTGCGTACGCGTTCCCGTGTTCGTTTCTCATGCGGAAAGCATAAACGCGGAGTTTTACAAAACCCCTACCCGAAAAAAAGTAATACGAATACTTAAAAAAACGGACGGTATAAAAGTTCTGGACGACAAGGATTTTAAAAAGTTTCCCACCCAAAAGGATGCCGAAGGAAAAAATTGCGTTTTCGTCGGAAGAATAAGAAAAGACAATTCAGACAAACACTCGATAAATCTATGGGTAGTTGCCGATAATTTGAGAAAAGGCTCGGCGACTAACGCATTGCAGACCGCGTTGAAATATTTTGAAAAAAGGAGTTAAAATGAACGCTTTATTTCACGGAACATGCACTGCAACGATAACCCCGTTCAACAAAACGGGAATAGATTTCAAAACATTTGAAAAACAAATAGAACGCCAACTTTCGCACAAGATAAAAACCATAGCGGTTTGCACTACAACGGGCGAAGCCCCCACTCTTACCGACGACGAATACATAAAGATAGTTGGGTTTGCAGTGAAAGTAATAAACAAACGAGCGACTCTCATCGTCGGAAGCGGTTCCAACAATACCGAAAGAGCCGTAGAAAAAAGCAAGTTTTCGGAAAAAGCGGGTGCGGACGGAGTGTTGGCGGTAACTCCGTATTACAACAAATGCACGCAAAACGGGCTTATAAAATATTACGAACAAATCGCAAACGCGGTTTCACTGCCCGTTATCGCATATAACGTACCCGCAAGAACGGGCGTAAATCTTCTGCCCGAAACAATGCAAAAAATAGCGAAAATATCCAACGTCGCAGGAATAAAAGAAGCGAGCGGAAGCATTAAGCAACTGAAAAAAACGGTAGAACTTACAAAAGGAAACGCACAGGTTTATTGCGGAGACGACGCGCTTTATTTAAAAGCATTGTCCGCGGGAGCGGTCGGTTGTTTTTCCGCAACGTCTAATTTATTCCCGAAAGACTTCGACGAAATATATCTGAATTACGTTTCCGGCAGAACCGACAGAGCAACAAAAACTCAAAGAAAATTAAAAGACGTTATATCCGCGCTGTATTCGGAACCGAATCCCATACCTTTAAAATACGCTATGAAACTGTTGAAACTCGATAAAGGTATTTTACGCGCGCCCCTTACCGAACTCGAAAGGTATAATAAAGCAAAACTTATAAAAGTCATTGTCGATTACGGTGCGGAAATATGAAAATACTTATAGTCGGCATAAGCGGAAGAATGGGCTCGGTACTTTTTAACGAATTGAAATCAAAAAGAAAAAATTACGAAGTACGCGGAGTAGACGTTAAGAACAATTCCCTTGACGCAATAACGTATAACAACTTTGATTTCACCGATTTTCGTCCCGACGTTATAATAGATTTTTCGTCGCGAAGCGCGTTGAACGATTGCCTTGATTTCGCTTTAAAAAACAAAACGAATTGCGTTTTTTTAGCCACTGATTACAGACATAAAGATATCGAAAAAATTAAGGAATATGCTAAACATATCGCAATTTTACAAACAAGCAACGCAAGCATTGCCGTAAACCTTTTGGCAGGCCTTATAAAAACGGCTGAAAGCGTTCTTAAAAACGCAAAAATCACAATAACGGAAACTCACCACATTCATAAGAAAGACGCCCCTTCGGGAACGGCTTTATACCTTAACGAAGCACTCGGCGGAACGGGAGAAATTAAATCCGTAAGACGTGGCGAAACGATAGGAATACACGAAGTAAGTTTTGAAAACGAGTTCGACAATCTTACCTTTACGCATACGGCAAAAAACAGAAAACTGTTCGCAGACGGAGCCGTTTCCTGCGCGGAGTTCATATACAAAAAAGGCAACGGCTTATATTCGATGCAAGACGTTGTCAAAGGAATTACAAATGATTAAAGAAAACGTAACGGAAGTATTAAAAGAATTAGAAAACGGAAATAATCTGGGCGAGAAAATAAATCTCGTTCTTGCGACAAAAACTCAATCGGTTGAAAAAATCAACGAAGCGATACAAGCGGGAGCAAAGATTGTCGCCGAAAACAGAGTTCAGGAGTTTAATTTAAAACACCCCTTCCTTCACGGCGCGGAAGAACAGTTTATAGGAAGTCTGCAAACTAATAAAGTAAAATATCTTATAGGCAAAGTTTCGCTTATTCAATCATGCGACAGACTTGAAATTGTCGATGAAATAGCAAAACAGTCGATAAATAAAAAAGTCATAACAAACGTTCTTCTCGAAATAAATATCGGCGGAGAAACAAGCAAAAGCGGTTTTAATCCGAAAGATGCCCTTACCGCCTATGACTATGCCGAAAAACTCGACGGCATTTGCGTTAAAGGTCTTATGGCCATGTTACCGCTTAACGCTACCGAAAAAGAAAATGCGAAAATGTGTTTACAAATGAGAGAGATTTATGATATAATAAAAGAAAAAAACGAGAATATAACATATCTTTCGGTAGGAATGAGCGAAGATTATCATACCGCAATTAAAAACGGAAGCAATATGATAAGACTCGGTAGTCGTATTTTCGGTAAAAGAGCATAGGAGCGGTTATGAGTTTATTTGATTTTTTCGGAAATAACACGGGTATTGACAAAACTCCGGACAGAGCGCACGCTTCCGGAATTATGCAACAGGAAAACTTTGAGGTAGGGAAAGAGCAAAAATCCTCCCCGCTTACCGTTTGTCGCCCCCATTCTTTTAAAGACGTCGAAAAAATCATCGACATTCTTAAAACGGGTAAACAAGTTATGCTACAAACGGATTCTTTGCAATCGCAAACGAAGTTCAGAGTTCTCGATTTGCTTTCGGGCGCGATTTACGCTTTGGGCGGTGGCGTTTACGAAGTCGAAAAAGACAACTATATTTTTACACCCAACGGTATTTCGGTAAGACAGTAACTTTTTATAAATCAAAGCCCCGCGACGCAAAATTGCGTCGCGGGGCTTTATTGACGCCGTTTTTTATCCGACGGTTTTAATTTTCGCCGAAAGGATCGGATTTCTCTTCTTGCCCGTCGGAATTATTTGCATCGGAAGATTCGTTCGCTTCGTCCGAAAACGGATCTACGTAATCGTCGCTACCCGAGT
>CAKQSC010000101.1 GCA_934271725.1 uncultured Clostridia bacterium | reverse complement strand
TTTTAGGAGAATAGAAAAATGGCAGTAAAAATCAGACTTACGAGAATGGGCGCAAAGAAGGCTCCTTTCTATCGTATCGTAATCGCAGACAGCAAAGTTTCGAGAGACGGCAAGTGCATTGACGTTATCGGACACTACAACCCGACGACGGATCCCGTTGATTTGGTTGTCGACGTAGATAAGGCGAAGAAATGGATAGCAAACGGCGCGCAACCTACCGAAACGGTTAAATCTTTGTTGGTGGCTACCGGCGCTATGGATAAACCCGCTAAATTATCCGCACCCAAAACCAACCCCAAGAATAAGAAGAAATAAGCGGGGTGAACGCTATGTTGGATCTTATTAAGTACGTCGTCGAACAGTTTGCCGAAAAGAAAGACGAAATAGAATATCTCGTCGAAGAAAAAGACGGCGAAACGGACATTACCGTTATTCTTGCCGACGAAGATATGGGCAAGGTTATCGGCAGACAGGGTAAACTCGCAAAGGCTCTTCGCACTATTGTGAAGGCTTGTCAGGGTAAAGACGGAAAAAAATACAATATCGAAATAAAGGAACGCGGAGAAATTGAATAATTTCTCCGTTTTTACGCTATGAAAGAATATTTAACGGTGGCAACCGTAGTAAAACCGCAAGGAATAAAAGGCGAACTTAAAGTTTACCCGCTCGTAGACGACGAAAACGCGTTGAAAAAACTCAAAAGCGTTATAATATCGGGCGTTACCTATAATTCCGTTTCGTGGCGGATATGCGCGGGCGGTTGTTTTCTGACGATTGCCGAAATAAACGACAGAAACAAAGCGGAACTTTTGCGCGGTGCGGAAGTTACCGTTATGCGTAAAGATTTGCCTATTGCGGACGACAGAATGTTCATAACGGATATTATCGGTTTAACCGTAAAAACGGACGACGGCAAAGAAATAGGCATTTTAACCGACGTTTTAAAGGCTCATACAGACGTGTTCGTATTAAAAACAAAGAAAGGCGAGTTGATGTTTCCTTCCGTAAAAGGTATTATAAAAGACGTGGATTTTACAAACGGAGCAATAACGCTTTACGCGGAGCGTTTTGCGGAGGTTTCTTCTTATGAGGATTGACATTTTAACGCTTTTTCCGGAGGTGTTCGCACCGCTTAAAGAAAGCATAATCGGCAGAGCCGTCAATTCGGGCAAATTAGAAATAAACATTTACAATATCAGGGATTATTCGACGGATAAGCACAGGAAATGCGACGACGCGCCTTACGGCGGAGGGGCGGGTATGGTTATGATGCCTCAACCCATAGCCGATTGCGTGGAAGCGGTGGATCCGAACCACGAAGCGTACAGGCTTTACACGTCGCCCAAAGGGGTAACGTTTAAGCAATCGCAGGTTACGGGGCTTGTCGAAAAAGGCAGACTTCTGATACTTTGCGGTCATTACGAGGGCGTCGATCAAAGGGTGATAGATTTATATTTCGACGGAGAGATTTCCATAGGAGATTATGTGCTTACGGGCGGAGAATTGCCTGCAATGGTAATAACGGATTGCGTAAGCAGATACGTCGACGGGGTTATAAACAGCGAATCTTTGTCGGAAGAAAGTTTTACGGGCGATTTGCTCGAATACCCGCAGTATACGCGCCCCAGAAACTTTAAAGGGTTGGAAGTCCCGGAAGTTTTGATAAGTGGAAATCACGGCGAAGTCGATAAATGGCGTCTTGCCGAATCCGTAAAGATAACAAAAAAGCGCAGACCGGATATGATCGGGAAAGATAAGGAGATATAATGCAAAAGATTCAGTGGTTTCCGGGGCATATGGCGAAAGCCGTTCGCCTTATGGAAGACAATTTGAAATTAGTGTCGGGAGTCCTCGTCGTACTTGACGCGAGGGCGCCTTTTGCGTGCATAAATCCAAAACTCGATAAGTTGTTTGAAAACAAAAGGATCATATACGTAATAAACAAAAGCGATTTAATCGAACAAAAAGATCTTAACCGCATTACGGAAAAGTTCAAAAATCAATCCCGCAGGTGCGTGTCTGTTTCTTTTTTCGACAAACGGTCTTTCGTTAAACTTAAAAGCGTTATTCTTTCCACGTTCGACGACGTTATAAAAAAGAACGAAGAGAAAGGTATTTTCAAACCGATAAGGGTTATGGTCGTAGGTATTCCCAACACGGGAAAATCAACCGTAATAAACTCTCTTTGCTCGGCAAAAAAAGCGGTAACGGGCGATAAGGCGGGCGTTACGAGAAGCGGTCAGTGGGTAAAAACGGGGGCGATAGAACTTTTCGATACCCCGGGCACAATGCCTTTTTCTTTCGATAATCAGGAGGACGCTAAACATCTTGCTTATATAGGTTGCGTAAACGACGATATTCTCGATTTTGCCGATCTTACCTACGAACTCATAAAAGAACTCAAAGACAAATATCCCGAAGAATTGAAAGCGAGATACGGACTTGAAAACCTCGATAAGGAAACGATTGAAATATTCGACGATATATGCTTTAAAAGAGGTTTCGTGGCAAAGGGAAAGGAGCCCGATTACGACAGGGCTTCGGTTGCGATTATCGACGATTTGAGAAAAGGCAGAACGGGAAAAATAATTTTTGAATAACGGTATCGGAGTAATGGAAGATAAATTAGAATACGAGAGAAAATACCTTGAAAAAGGAATGAAGTACGTAGCGGGGGTGGACGAAGTCGGAAGAGGTCCTTTGGCGGGCCCCGTCGTTTGCGCGTCCGTCATAATGCCACTCGACGGAGAAAGCATAATAGACGGCGTTGACGACAGCAAAAAACTTTCCGCAAAAAAAAGAGAAAGGCTTGCGGAACTTATCAAAGAACGCGCCGTAGCGTACTGTATTTTTCAGGTTGAAAATACCGAAATAGACCAAATAAATATATTAAATGCTGTAAAAAAATGTATGACGAGCGCGGTAAAAGGGCTTAAAACCGTTCCCGATATAACGCTTGTCGACGGGGTTGACACTCATCTCGATTTGAATGCCGAGTATATAATTAAAGGCGACTCGAAAAGTTATACGATAGGTTGTGCGTCGATAATAGCGAAAGTATACAGGGATAATCTTATGGACGAATATGCAAAGATTTATCCCGAATATTCGTTTGAAAAAAACAAGGGTTACGGCACGAAAGCGCATACGGACGCTATAAGGGAGTTTGGATTATGTCCGATACACAGGGTAAGTTTTACAAAAAACTTTACGGTAAAATAGGCGAAAAGAAAGCGGAAAAATATCTCGTAAAAAAGGGATACGTTCTTCTCGAAAGAAATTATAAAACGAAGTTTGCGGAGGCGGATTTGATATTCGACGACGCGGGAACGATAGTTTTCGTCGAAGTGAAAGCGAGAAGTTCTGACGATTTCGGAGAACCATCGCAGGCGGTGGATTATAAAAAACAAAGAAAGTACGTAAAACTCGCCGAATATTATCTCGTTGCGAAAGGCATAGATAAAAACGTGCGTTTCGACGTGGTTGAAGTTAAAAAAGGCGAAATAAATCATATAAAAGACGCATTTTATGCGTAAAAACGCTTGCAAAATAATTTTGTATATGCTAAAATATTCAAGTAATTGAGCGGTCCTCTTTCGTAACGGGAAACGAACGCTTAAAAACAGGGAGGCAAAGACCATGGCTAATATAATCGATGCGATAAATCAGGAAAACGTTAAAAAGAACGTTCCCGCTTTCAACGTCGGCGATACCGTTAAGGTATCTGTAAAAGTTATAGAAGGTACTCGTGAGAGAATTCAGGCTTTTGAAGGCGTCGTAATAGCAAAGCGCGGTGGTTCTATCAGCGAAACGTTTACGGTAAGAAGAATATCTTTCGGCGTAGGCGTAGAAAGAACGTTCCCGTTGCATTCGCCAAAGGTTGCCGACATAGTAGTAACGAAGAGAGGTGCGGTAAGACGCGCTAAATTGTTCTACTTGCGCGGAAGAACCGGTAAGGCTGCAAGAGTTAAAGAGATTATCTGAAAGTTTAAAGGGTTTGCGATATGCAAACCCTTTTTTCGTGCA
>CAKQSC010000100.1 GCA_934271725.1 uncultured Clostridia bacterium | reverse complement strand
ACTTAACGCTCTTGACAGACTCGACGAAGTTCTTGCGGAAGTTCCCAACGTCAGAAAAGATTTGGGTTATCCCCCTCTCGTTACTCCCATGAGTCAGATGGTAGGCGTTCAGGCAACTCAGAACGTATTGTTCGGAAGATATAAAAACGTAGGTAAAGAAGTGAAAGCGTACTTACACGGCGAGTACGGCAAAGCACCCGGCGAAGTAAACGAAGAACTTCGCAAGCATGTTCTCGGCGATACTCCCGTCATTACCGAAAGATTCGCAAATACGCTCGAACCCGAATTCGACAAAACGAAAGCGGAACTCGGTAACAGAGTTTCTTGCGACGAAGAAGTGCTTTCTTATATTCTCTTCCCGCAGGTAGTCAACGATTATCTTACGAAAAAAGAAGAAGAGCGCGAAAGAAAAGTATCGTATACAATCGAAAAGGTAGATGACTGATATGGAAAAGAAAAATAAATTAAAAAAGTTTATACCTTTATTTATCGCGATAGGCGGTCTTGCCGTTATGGCGGGAATAGTCGTTGCGTACAGGCTGTTGGATTACACGAAAAAGACCGGTGAAGGAATAGAATATTTTTCGGTTGCAGACACATTGTTATACGCTTTGATAGGTTTCTTTCTGACGATTGCCGTTCTTATGCTTTTATGGGGTTTTATCGCGCTGATGAAGTTTGTTCTCGGTAAATGCGAAAACATCAAAAAGCCCGCTAAAAAAATTGCGGTCGAAGAAAAAATCGAGTTGGCTCCCGGTTCGAGCGGTCAGATAAAGACAAACGGCGTTCCCGATAAAGAAGTCGCTATGATTATGGCGATAGTCGCAGACGAACTCAAAACCCCGCTTAACGAATTGAAGTTTATATCCGTAAAAGAAATAAAGGAAGACGAAAAATTATGAAATATAAAGTAAAATTGAACGGTAAAATATACGAAGTAGAAGTCGAAAAAGGAAATGCGGAACTTTTGAGCGAATACGACGCGATTTCCGCGCCTGCTCCGCAACCCGTAGCGCAGACGACAGCGCCCGCCACGGCACCTGCGACCACTCCCGTAGTGGCGTCGTCCGTAAGCGGTAACGCCATAACTTCTCCCCTCCCCGGTACGATAATCGATTATAAAGTTTCCGTCGGTTCAAAAGTAAAAAAAGGCGATCTCGTTCTTATTATAGAAGCGATGAAAATGGAAAACGAGGTTACCGCACCGAAAGACGGAACGATTACCGCGATTATTGCGGGAAAAGGTGCGAAAGTCGAACAAGGCACGCCTATTTACGAATTGAATTGAGGTTGATATGAATATTGCGGATATTTTTAAAAACCTGTTCAATCAATCGGGTTTTGCACACTTTCCGTGGCAAAACGCTGTGATGATTGTAATAGCGTTGTTCTTTTTGTTCCTCGGAATAAAGAAAAAGTTCGAGCCCCTGCTTCTCGTAGGTATCGCATTCGGAATGCTTTTGACAAATCTTCCCGGCGCAGATATTTATCACAACGAATTATGGACGGGGAAAAACATAGATTACGGCGAAGTAATGGCTCACGGCGGTCTTTTGGATATACTTTATATCGGCGTTAAAACGAGCGTTTACCCCTGCCTTATCTTTATGGGCGTCGGCGCGATGACGGACTTCGGTCCGATGCTTGCAAACCCTAAATCACTTATTTTAGGCGCGGCGGCTCAACTCGGTATTTATCTTGCTCTTATTTTAGGCGTGGCGATAGGTTTTTCCGGCAACCTTGCGGCGGCTGTCGCAATAATCGGAGGAGCGGACGGTCCTACGGCTATTTACGTTACGAAAACGCTTGCGCCCGAATCTTTGGGTCCCATAGCAATAGCGGCATATTCGTATATGGCTTTGATACCCCTTATTCAGCCACCCATAATGCGTCTTTTGACTACTAAAAAAGAACGCCTGATTAAAATGGAAGCGCCCAAACAGGTTTCAAAAACGGTTAAAATCATTTTCCCGATAGCGGTTACAATAATAACTGCGTTGCTTTTGCCGTCGGTTGCGCCTCTTCTCGGCTGTCTGATGCTCGGTAACCTGTTTAAAGAATCTGGCGTTACGGCAAGACTTTCGGATACCGCGCAAAACTCTTTGATGAATACCGTAACTATTTTGTTAGGTATTTCGGTAGGAGCGACGGCACAGGCTTCCGTATTCCTTAAACTAGAAACCCTTGCGATAATCGCGCTCGGACTCCTTGCGTTCATATTCGCAACGGCGGGCGGTGTTTTGTTCGGAAAACTCCTTTGTTGGATTACGAAAGGAAAAATCAATCCTCTTATCGGTTCGGCAGGCGTTTCCGCAGTGCCCATGGCGGCGAGAGTTTCGGAAGTAGAAGGAAGAAGATACGACCCCGACAATCACCTTTTGATGCATGCAATGGGTCCGAACGTAGCGGGCGTTATAGGCTCTGCGGTCGCGGCAGGTTTCTTGCTTTCTTTGTTTTAATTCTTTATAATATAAAAAACACCCCGAGGGGTGTTTTTTTGTTTATTCCATATATCGTTTGACTGTTTTTAACGCGCTTTTTTCGATTCTGCTTACCTGCGCTTGCGAAATGCCTACTTCGTCGCTTATTTCCGTTTGTGTCTTACCTTCGTAATATCTTAACTTTAAAATCCGCTTTTCTCTTTCGTCAAGCCGTTTCATAGCGTTATCCATAGCCACTTTTTCAAGCCAACGCTCGTCATTGTTTTTTTCATCGCAAATCTTGTCCATGAGTATAAAACCCTCTTCACCGTTATATATCGGATCGTAAAGCGAAACCGTATCGCTAATCGCATCGAGTGCGTATACCACGTCGCTTACCGCAACGTTCATATTGTCGGCTATTTCTTCCATACTCGCTTGTTTCGTTTTGTCTTTTTCAAGCATTTCGCGAGTTTTCAGCACTTTATACGCCGTATCTCGTATACTTCTCGAAACACGTAAAGAATTGCCGTCCCTTAAAAAACGTTTTATCTCACCTAAAATCATCGGGACGGCATAGGTAGAAAACTTTACGCCGAGATTCACGTCGAAATTATCTATCGATTTTATAAGACCTACGCAACCTGCCTGAAATATATCGTCTACGTTTGCCTTTTTTGCCCAGAACCTTTTCACCAAAGATAAAACAAGCCTTGTATTTGCTACTATAAACTCGTTTCTTGCGTTTTTATCACCGTTTTTAGCCCGTTTAAGCAGTTCAAGGCTTTGCTCGTCGGACAAAACGGGTAATCCCGACGTATTTACTCCGCATATCATAACTTTTCGATTCATATATATTCCTCCTTGTTATGTACGCGGTAGTTTTTATTTAAGACATTTTTACAAACTCTTTTTTAAGTTTTTTAATTATCTTTTTTTCAAGTCTCGATATGTAAGATTGAGATATGCCTAACGTATCAGCGACTTCTTTTTGAGTCTTTTCTTTACTACCGTCAAGCCCGAACCTCATATTCATAATTTCAAGTTCCCGTTTATTAAGCGTTTTTATTGCGGTTTTAAGTAAATCCGACTCTACGCTTGCCTCTATATTTGCGTAAACCATATCCGTATCCGTTCCCAACACGTCGGACAACAATAATTGATTTCCGTCGCAATCCGTGTTAAGAGGTTCGTCGAAAGATATTTCGTTTTTTTGCTTCACTATACGCCTTAAATACATTAAAATCTCGTTTTCTATACACCTCGAAGCATACGTCGCGAGTTTTATGTTTTTATCCGAATTAAATGATTTTACGGCTTTTATCAGACCGATTGTTCCTACCGAAATCAAATCGTCCGCGTCCACGCCCGAATTATCGAACTTTTTCGCTATATACACGACTAACCTTAAATTATGTTCTATAAGTTTATCTTTCATTTTATCGTCGCCGTTAAGCATTCCCGCAACCGCTTCGTCCTCTTCTTCTTTACTTAAAGGCGAAGGCAAAACGTCGTTTTTGCAAAGATAATCTACGCGGTTATCGCCGTAAAGTAAATTAAGTATCAAGTTTTTCATTTTTTTTAATATATTCATATTTCACCTTTAAATCGCCGTAGGTAATATCAAATCAAAATCGCCGTT
>CAKQSC010000099.1 GCA_934271725.1 uncultured Clostridia bacterium | reverse complement strand
CGTTCGGGGGTTGTGTTTTGGTGCAGGTGAAGGGGGTTGAACCCATACAAGATTTCTCTTATAAGAACCTGAATCTTACGCGTCTGCCAATTCCGCCACACCTGCATATTCGCTTTACCCGTATATATTACACTAATTTTTCATAAAAGTCAAAAAGTTTTATCAACTTAAATAAATATTTATCGGCAAATACTCTATGCCGTTTTTTTCTTTTATTTCCAACTCGTCGATACCGCGCTCGATCAAAACTTTGCGTATATCGTCAGTCGGCTCCAACATTATGACGTTACCGCTTTCTATTATAAGCAATTCTCCCTCTTTCGGTTGTCGTTTAAGACCGTTGTCTTTAACCAACTTATAAGGCGACAAATTAAACCTTTCGGCAAGTTTTTCCACGCTGTCGCCCGAGTTACATTCATACCAGAACTTTCGATTTTCGCACTTTTTTATTTTCATACTTTAAAATATGCTTTACGTCTATCGATAATTCATAAACAGCGGGACAACCTAATAAAATACACTATGAAAAAATTTGTAAAAACGGTTATTTTCGTTACCGTCTTTTCGGGATTCGAGCGTCTTCTCGGCTTTTTATACCGCATATACCTTTCAAGAACTCTCGGAAGCGTGGGCGTTGGAATATATCAGGTCGCCCTTACGGTGTTCGCAACGCTTATAACCTTTTCCTCTTCCGGCATACCCGTTACCGTTTCGAGACTTATGACGAAATATCGCGCAAAAGGCGAAAAAGAAAAAATCACTTCCGTTATGAGCGCGGGAATACTTTTGTCGGTCGCCACCTCCGTTGTCGTTACCGCCGTGTTTCTGATATTCAAAAACGTTTTTGCGAAGTTTTTGTTTACAGACGACAAATGTATGACTATTCTTCTAATCATTCTTCCGACACTTATTCTTACGGGCGTATACAACGTTTTAAGAGGTATTCTTTGGGGCAACCACAACTTTCTTCCTTACTCCGCAATAGACTTGCTAGAAGAAGTAATTATGATTTTTATAGGAATAATTCTTATAAACAAATCCGCGGACTTGTTTTCGGGCGTAAAATCCGCCGGGCTTGCCGTAGCATCTTCTTACGTATGCTCGTTTGCGATGATGTCGCTGTATTTCGTTTTTAAAAAAGAAAAGTTTACAACCCCTCTTCCCACGCTGTACCCCTTATTTACCGCCTCTTCGCCCGTAACCCTTATGCGTAGCGTCGGCTCGGTAATAAACACTCTCGTTGCGATAATTTTTCCTTTGATGCTTGTGAAATACGGGTACTCGAAACAAAAAGCGATGGCTGATTTCGGCTCCGCGTTCGGAATGGCTATGCCTCTTTTGTCCATACCTTCCACCCTGATAGGCGGTTTCACCGTCGTTCTCGCGCCGGAAGTTTCCGAAAACTTTTACAAAAACGACTTGAAATCGCTTAACAAATACGTGTCCGACGCGGTAACCTTTTCGACCATCGTAACGGCGATGTTTTTACCCTTGTTTGCCGTTCTCGGCGAAGAAATAGGCTTGTTCGTTTACGGAGACTATACTTGCGGTAAGTTTTTGTCCGTCTGCTCACCCGTGATGATTACGATGAGTCTTTCTATGATAACGACCACCGTTTTAAACTCCATAGGAGAAGAAAAGAAAACGCTTTTATACTTTACGTCAACGTCGGTTATGCTTCTGTTATGTTGCTGTCTTTTGCCAAAATACCTCGGAATATATTCCCTTATAGTCGGTTATGCGGTAAGTTTTTCGGTAAGTTCGATCTTAAACATTCGGCTTATATGCAAAAAAAGTAAGCAAAGCCCAAAATATCTTCTGACTTCGCTTACCGTGATTCTTTGTTCGCTCCCCGCCGTTCTGTTCGGCAAATTATTGAAAAACCTGTTATTGAGAACGGTAAGTTCGCTTGTGGCGACGGTTATCGACTCCGTTGCCATAATGCTGTTTATGCTTATAATTTTTGCCGTAATTCAACCCGTAAACATTAAACGACTGATAAAATCAATTAAGCGCAAATAGGTTGTTTACGTACCGTATTTTCGTTACCGCAACCGTAAGGCACACGGAAAGCACGGCGTTTATAACGGCAACCGCCGTCTGCAAAGGGAACCTTACGATAAGGTACGCCCAGTACGTTTTTCCGCTACCGTAAACGAGATATAGCGAATAAGTATTAAGAAACGCCGTACACATAAGTACGCACAATATATACGACGCTATCGTCTTTAAAAGATAATAGACAAACCCGTTTCTGCCCGTTCTCATAAGGCACCCCGGCACGAAACCCCACAGCCCCGAAGCAATTCCTACAAGTGGCATATACGCGCCGAACGGATGTATTAAAGAGCCTAACAAATCGCCTAAAAAGCCTACGGCAAATCCCTCGACGGGGCCTAAAAGAAAGCCCGCCACGAAACAAGGCAAAGCGGTAAACGATATAACGAAATATTTTACCCCCGTCTGAATGGTAAACACGTTGAAAATCACCGCAAGAGCGGTTAAAACAGCCGTGAACGTAAGCCGTTTCGTAAGCGTAACCGTACTTTTTCTGCCCGAAAGCAAATACAAAACGAAAAGCCCCGCGCACACGGCGACGGTAATACACGAAAACAAAACCAAAAGTAACGTAGACATAAAAAAATCCCTCCTTGATAGAGAGATCCATTGAGAAACATATAAACCGCGAATAAAACAGTCGGACACATTTTTCCTACGTAAAAACGCACGTTTATTCCGGTTCACGTGATACAATGGATGCGTAAAAAGCACCGCGGTTTTAACCTTCGTTTGCAATCAACATCCCGTTTTGCAACACTTAACGCGCTTTTACTACTCTGTACTGCCATATACTGTATCACTGCGAAAACCGTTTGTCAAGCGTTATAATACGTTTTCAAGACGGAATGTAAAAGTTTTGGGTATTTCTTTTACGAGAAGTCTTAAAACTTCCAACTTGCTTATCGCTTCTTTGTAATTTTTCTGTTCTACGAACGCCATCGTTTCGCCTATCCATAACTCCACCTCTTTTATATCGTTATGCGGTATGAAAACGTGGAGTTTTTTCTTTTTAGACAGCCATATTTCCTTAAACGCCGTAACGTCCTGTTTTTCGCACGTTTCGTTATCCACTTTGTCGTAAAGCGTTTCGAGCGAAAGCGCAAACTCGCCGAATTCTTTTTTTACGTAAGTCTGTTCTACTATCGAAATCCCCGCGAAAATAATCGTCGCGACTATTATGGTAATAACCGTCTTTACCACGATACGCCATCCTTTAACGACATTTCAAGAATCTTATATTTTTCGCCGTATTTCTGAAAATATACCCTGCCGTTGCCGTCTATCGTCATAAGTCCCACGCTTTTATACGATTTGGTTTTCTGATTTTTTACGAAGGAAATCAACTCTTCCTTGCCTATCTTTAAAAGGGAGAGATTTTTATCGTTGAGTTTTCCGCAGTCTATCAGCGTTACGGGCAACGCGCCCTTTTCTTTTCCGGCAGTCGCCTTTTTAAGAACGGAAAGTTTGCCGTTAGACTCGAATACGGCGTAAGAAACGTCTTCGGGAGAAAAACACCCTTGCGCCCGCAAAGATTCTATCAAATCGCCGACGTCTATGTCGTTTCTTTTCAGTTCGGTAAAATCTATACCGTTTGAGTTTATAACGAGCGACGGCTTACCCGAGATTGCCCGTTTCATAAACGCCCCGCACTCTTCTAACAGCGACAGTATCTGATGAAGAACGAACAGCGCGATTATTGCCGAAATGCCGTATAACAGAGGAATGGAAACTTCCGACATAGGTATGCACGCAAGGTCGGCTATGATAAGCGTTATAACAAACTCGAAAGGTTGCATTTCGCCTATCTGACGTTTTCCCATAAGTCGCATTATAACGAGCAACGTTACGAATATTACGGTTGTCCTTACAAAAACGATAAGCATATATTCTGTATGTGCAAAAATACAAAATATATGCTTATCCGCGTCTTTGGTATTTATAAAACTTTTTTCAAAAATCTGCCCGTGTAACTTTCCGTTACTTCCGCAATTTCTTCGGGAGAACCCGTAGCGACTACGGTGCCTCCTCCGTCACCCCCCTC
>CAKQSC010000098.1 GCA_934271725.1 uncultured Clostridia bacterium | reverse complement strand
GTTTAAGCCCCGTAACGCCGAAGAAAAACAGTTCGAGAGCGTCTTTGCTGTCTTTGCGAGTATGCTCGCTGTGTTTCGTATTAGGCGGGTAAACTACCAAATCGCCTTTTTCTACGGGAATCGTTCCGTCGTCGATAATTATTTCCCCGCTTCCCTGCGAAACGAAAATTACCTCCGTAAAGTTGTGAGAGTGATAGTTGCCGTCCCACTGCTTTGCCCGTTGAAGTTTACCTGCGTATAAAACGCGAGTGTTGAATCTTAAAGGTTTGCTTTTTTGCGGAAGAAACTGCTTGCGTAAAGATTCTTCTACGTTTGCGTTGTTTTTTAAGTCGTCCATTGTTCGCCTCTGAAAAAGGATATTACGTATTTTTATATCGACTTCCGACTTAATTATAGCAGTATTATATGTAGGTTTCAAGCGGTTTTTAAAAAATACTGTATTTTTTTATAATTTTTTTCGAGCATTTTTTGTTGTAGCGAATTTTGTTGTTTGGAAGTGGCAAGAAAAATTGCAATTTTTATTTAGTTAAAAAACCGACAAGAAAGGCTATTGAAATCCGAAAAATGTTCGTTTAAAATGAATGTGTCGGAAGAGAAAAGAGATTTTCGCCCGACAAAGAAATTGCAGAGGGAAAACAAAAAATGAGCGCATTACTTGAAATGAACAACATTTCCAAACGCTTTTTGGGTGTACACGCGTTAAAGGGCGTACATTTCGATTTGCGTTGCGGAGAGGTTCACGCTTTGGTAGGAGAGAACGGCGCGGGTAAGTCCACGTTGATGAAAGTGCTTACGGGCATACATCAGCCGGACGACGGCGAAATCTTCTACGACGGGAAACCTTACGCCGTAAAAAACATCGGCGAGGCACAGAAACTCGGCATTGCGATGGTTCATCAGGAACTCAATATGATGAACGATCTGACGGTTGCCCAAAACGTGTTTATCGGTAGAGAACTTAAAAGCGGACCGTTTCTTAAAGACTCCGCGATGATCAAAGAAACACAGAAAATATTCGATAACATCGGCATTAAAATCGATCCGAGAATACAACTCGGCAGATTGACGGTCGGCAAACAACAGATGGTAGAAATAGCGAAAGCCGTTTCGAGAGATTGTAAAATACTCATTTTCGACGAACCTACCGCCGCGTTGACGCAAACGGAAATAGAAGATTTGTTCCGTATAATGAACGACCTAAAAGCGAGGGGCATCGGAATGGTTTACATTTCGCACCGTATGGACGAAATTAAACGCATATCCGACCGCATAACCGTTATGAGAGACGGCGAGTACGTAGGAACGGTGGATACGCCTTCCGTCAGTAAAGACGAAATCATCGGAATGATGATAGGGCGCGTCGTGTACGAAGATCCCAAATCTCACAGCGAAGTGCCGGAGGACGCCGAAACGGTTCTTGAAGTTAAGCATTTATCTTCCGGCAACTTGTTTAAGGACGTGAGTTTCAAACTCAGAAAAGGCGAGATACTCGGTTTTTCGGGACTTATGGGCGCGGGCAGAACGGAAGTCGCAAGGGCGATTTTCGGTGCGGATCCCATAGACGAGGGCGAAATATTCTTAAAAGGCAAACGCGTGAGAATCAAAACGCCGGCAGACGCCGTAAGGCTCGGAATAGGTTACCTTTCGGAAGACAGAAAGAGATACGGACTTCTTCTCGATAAGTCGATTGCGGAAAACACCGCGCTCGCTTCTATCGATAAGTATACGAAAGGTATCTTTATAAACGACAGAAAGATAAAATCGGAAGCGACGGAAGAAAACCGTAAATTAAAAACGAAAACCCCGTCGATAGACCAACTTCTTAAAAACCTTTCGGGCGGAAACCAACAAAAGGTAATCATAGCCCGCTGGCTTATAAGAAACAGCGATATACTCATATTCGACGAGCCGACAAGGGGTATAGACGTCGGCGCGAAGAGCGAAATATACACGCTTATGAATCAGTTGGCAAAGCAAGGCAAATCTATAATAATGATTTCTTCGGAACTCGTCGAAATACTTCGTATGAGCGACAGAATACTCGTAATGTGCGAGGGCAGGAAAACGGGCGAACTCGATATTGCCGAAGCGAATCAGGAAAATATAATGCAACTTTCAACGTTAAGAAACTAAAAGAGGGAGAAACAAACAATGGATATTAATCAGGAAAAATACGGCGCGAAATTAAACTTTCGCGGTAAAGCGCGCAGATTCGGCGTCAAATCGCTGGATTACGTCAAAGTAAACGGAAAACAAAACATCATTATAATCGGCGCAACGCTCGTACTGTTTTTGATATTTACGCTTATCAATTCGAGTTTTGCTTCGTCCGACACGCTTGTTTTGATGATTAAAATGTTCACGCCGTACGCGATATTGGGCTTGGGTGTAACCTTCGTAATAGCGACCGGCGGTATAGACTTGTCTATAGGTACGGTTATGTTCGCTTCTGCCGTCGTCGCAAGCGCGATATGTCGTACTACTACGAGTTATAACTCGGTAGGCATTATTCCCATAGTGCTTATAGTCGGCACTCTGTTCGGTCTTATCAACGGATTGCTTATAGCGAAATGCAAAATACCGCCTTTCATCGCAACGCTCGGCACGATGCTCTTTTCAAGAGGAATCTCGGCTGTTATGGCGGAAGCGATTAACAAAACAGGTTCTGCTGTAAAATACCCCACGACGGGTTGGATGCAGGACGTGTTCGTAAGTAAAAACGGTTTTCCCACGGCTTTATTGTGGGTAATCGCTCTTGCGATAATCTGTATGGTCGTTATGTATAAAACCAAAGTGGGAAGATACATACTCTCTATCGGAAGTAACGAAGAAGCGACCAGACTTTCGGGCGTAAACGTAGATAAATACAAAATAATCGCTTACGTAATATGCGGTTTGCTTGCGGGTTTCGCGGCGATATTCTGGGCGGCGGCGTATCCTGCCATTCCTCTTTCGGAAGGTAGTGGTAAAGAACTTGACGCAATCGCCGGCGTATACATCGGCGGTACCAGCACGACGGGCGGTTCCGCTTCCGTAATAGGTACCGTATTCGGCGCGATAATTCTCGTAGTTATCCGTCAGGGACTTAACCTTACGATCAGTCAGTTCGACGCAAATATTTCCGCAACATTCGTTACGTATGCGGTTACCGGTTTAATCGTCGTAGGCGCGGTTCTTCTCGACGTAATGAAAAAGAAATCCGCTTCCAAAGCAAAGAAAGAACTTTCCGCAACCAAATACAAAAAATCGATGAAAGAAAAAATAGAAAACCTGAATCTCGAAAAAGATTACGCGCTTTCCGCAAAAGACAATGCGGAAGCGGTTGCGAGAGTAGTTGAAATAAACAACGAAATTGCTTCCATAAAAGCGGAAATGAAAGAAAAACTGCCCGTTCTTAAAGAAGAAGACAGAAAAGTCAAAGAGCAGGAAAAGAAACACAAGGCGGAAATCATAGCCACGGAAAAGACTGAAAGAGCGGAACTCAAATCCGCTAAAAAGGCAGAGAAAGAGCACAACGAAAAAAATTAAAAGAAAGCAAATCGCAAGTATTTGCGAAAAAATAAAAACTTCTAGGAGGAAGTAGAGATGAAAAGATTTTTCAAGTTTGCGGGAATCGCTCTCGCGGCGGCAATGTGCGTAACCACTTTGGTTGCGGGCGTAGGTTGTAGTCAGAAGGATACCATAGCGGTTATCGCAAAGGGTGAAACGCATGCTTTCTGGCAAGCGGTTAAGAAAGGCGCTCAGGACGCGGGCAAAGAATACGGTTACAGAGTAACCTTCGCAGGCCCCGGCGGAGAAAGCGAATCTTACGTACCCGACCAAATGGAAAAACTCAACGCCGCTCTCGGTAACAAGAGCACGAAGGCTTTGGTAATCGCTACTATCGGACCGGGATTCAAGAGTCAACTTGCGTCCTGCTACGACAGGGGAATCCCCGTAGTAGAGTTCGACAGCGGATTATACGATAACGGCGTTGATATTACCGAAGGAAAGAACCCCGTAATAGGAAGCGTTGCTACCGACAACAGCGCGGCTGCGGCTGTCGTTGCGGAAAACTTCTATAACTACCTTAAAACGAACAACAAACTCGTTGCAGGCACCACGTTTAAAC
>CAKQSC010000097.1 GCA_934271725.1 uncultured Clostridia bacterium | reverse complement strand
CGATCCCGCAAAAAGAAAGCAATACGACTACGAACAGGAACACCCCAACGCGGGCGGATTCGGCGGTTTCGGTGGAGCGGGCGCGCAAGGTTTCGGCGGAGCGGGCGCGCAAGGATTCGGCGGTTTCGGCGGTTTTGAAGATATATTCGGCGACTTTTTCGGTGGCTTCGGCGGAGGCAAAGCAAAAACGGCAAAAGAGGCGGGCGAAGATATTCAGATAAAGGTTTCGTTGAGTTTCCTCGACGCGGCGAAAGGCTGTAAAAAAGAAATAAGTTATATGAGAAACGAGCCTTGCCCCGACTGTAAAGGTACGGGCGCGAAAGGCGGAACGGCATATACCACGTGTGAAAAATGCCACGGCACGGGACAGGTGCAATACGTGTCCAACTCGGGTTTTTTCAGGTCGGTAAGCGTAAAAGCGTGCCCCGATTGCGGAGGTACGGGTAAGAAGATAACCGAAAAATGCCCGACCTGCGCGGGAAAAGGGTATACGAGAAAGACTACAAAGTTTGAAATCAACGTTCCCGCAGGCGCGGATACCAACAGTTATATGGAAATTAAAGGTTACGGCGAAGCGTCTAAAACGGGCGGTCCGGCAGGCAATCTTATCGTGGTGTTCAGCGTCGAACCGCACAGGATTTTCAAGAGGAAGAACTTCGACCTGTACGTAGAACTTCCCGTATCTTATAAAACGGCTGTTCTCGGCGGAAAGGTAAAGGTACCCACCATAGACGATTTGGTGGAATATACCATTCCCGAAGGCACCCCCAACGGCAAACAGTTCGTGTTAAGAGGCAAGGGAATCAAAGGCAGAAACGGCGTAGGCGATTTGTATCTTACCGTAGTCGTCGACATACCCGTAAAGCCGACGAGAGAACAAAAAAAGTATCTTGAAAGTTTCGACGAATGTACGGACATAAAGCAAACGCAGAAGATGCGTACTTATTCGGACAATATAGAGAGTTTGTACGGCGAAAAACCGTATTGAAGATAAGCCGACGGAGAAAATCCGTCGGCTGTTTTCGTTATAAAATTGACAATACGTTTTGCGGGTGGTATACTGTTAATAATAATCGAAAGGAAAATTGCAAATGGAATATATCGAACTTACGGTATCGACTTCTACGGAAGGCAGCGAACTCGTTGCCGATATAGCGTGGAATTATACCGACCTCGGCGTTGCGATAAGCGACGTAAACGACGTAATAGAGTTGTCGAAAATGAAACGCAGAATGTGGGACTATATGGAAGACGGGCTTACGGAACAAAAAGACGTTCTCGTCAAGGCGTATTTCGACACGAACGACGAGAAAGGCGTAAAAAACTTTTTAAACGACTTGTCTGCGCTTAAACGCAATTCCGAGTTTAACGTAGGTAGCCTTGAAACGGTAAGAAGAATCGTCGACGGCGACGCGTGGCTTAATACGTGGAAAGAACATTTTAAACCTCTTCATATAGGTAAAGTCGTAATTTGCCCCGAATGGATAAAATACGACGGAAAAGAGGGGGAAACGGTTGTAAAAATAGACGCTAACATGGCGTTCGGCACGGGCGAACACGAAACTACGTCTATGTGTATAGAACTCCTTCAAAAATATATGGTTAAAGACGAATCGGTTATAGACGTCGGTTGCGGAAGCGGTATACTCGGCATCACCGCGCTTAAACTCGGTTGTAAAGACGTTTTGATGACGGATATAGATTCGCAGGCGGTTGAGGCAAGCGAACACAACGCAACACTCAACGGCGTTTCGGCAACGGTAATCGAAAAAAATCTGCTTGACGATACTACTATAAAAGGCGATCTTATTCTCGCAAACATTATGGCGGAGATACTCGTTGAGTTTTCAAACGGCATAAAAGGAAACCTCAACGAAAACGGAAAAATAATTTTAAGCGGAATCCTTAACGAAAAGGCGAACACGGTTATAACCGCTTACGAAAAGCAAGGTTTTAAACTTATAGAAAAGATAAGCAAAGGCGAGTGGACTGCCGTTTGCATGGGAATATAAAATGAAAGCGGTAGTATTTACTTTGGGTTGCAAAGTCAACGCGTGCGAAAGCGACAGCATCATAAAATCGCTTGAAAATCTCGGTTACGAAGTTTTTTCCGACCTCGTTTACGCGGATTTATATATCGTCAACACCTGCGCGGTTACGAGCGAGGCGGAACATAAATCGCGTCAGACGGTTGCGAGAATAAAAAAAATAAACCCGCAAGCCGAAATAATTTTCACGGGGTGCGCTTCGCAGAACGCCCCGAAAGATTTTATAGAAAAAACGGGCGTAAAACTCGTTACCGGCACATTTTTGAAATCAAAACTCGCAAATATGATAAACGAAAGGGGTATAATCGTCGAAAAAGAAGAAACGGAGTTCGACGAGATGATTTTCCCCGAAAAAACCAGAACGAGGGCGTACGTTAAAATAGAAGACGGCTGTAACAATTTCTGTTCGTATTGTCTTATACCTTATCTGCGCGGAAGAGAACGGTCGAGAAAACCCGAAAACGTGCTTGCCGAAATAGAGAACACGACGGCGAAAGAAGTCGTTTTAACGGGCATAAACGTAACGGCGTACGATTACGGCGGAATAAGACTTCCGCAACTTCTTTTAATGCTGAAAGACGTTAAAAAACGTATAAGATTAGGTTCTCTCGAAGCGGGCGTCGTAACGGAAGAACTTTTGTCGGCAAGCAAAAATCTTTACGATTTCGCACCGCATTTTCATTTGTCCTTGCAGTCGGGCTCGGACGCGGTTCTTAAAAAAATGAATCGGCACTATACTTTTGCCGAATATCTTTCAAGGATAAAGTCGATCAGAAAATATTATCCGTCGGCAGGGATTACAACGGACATAATCGCGGGGTTCCCCACCGAAACGGAAGAGGACTTTCTGCAATCGGTAAACGCGATAAAAGAGGCGGAGTTTTCGGACGCGCACTGTTTCCCTTATTCCAAAAGAAAAGGTACGGTTGCGTATAATATGAAAGATTTGCCCAAAGAAGTTAAAAAGACGCGTACCAACGAACTTATAAAAGTCGCAAGCGAGTACAAAAAGAGGTTTATAGAAAAAAATCTCGGCGCCGTTTGCGAGTTTTTGGGTGAAGAGTACGACGGAGAATATACTTCGGGCTATACGGGCAACTACATAAAATGCTACGTCAAAGGTAACTACGGCGGACAGATGATAAACGTTAAATTGAACGAATTTTATAAAGAAGGAGCAACCGCAACGGTTGAAGAATGATATGGATAATTGTATTTTTTGTAAGATAATAAGAGGCGAAATACCTTGCTCGAAAGTTTACGAAGACGACGATATGATAGTGTTTAACGACATCGAGCCGAAAGCGAAAGTTCACATGCTGTGCGTGCCGAAATCGCATTTCAAACTTCTTGCCGAGGCCGACGAAGAACAAATGGCAACCGTGGCGAAATGCTTGAAAAAGATACCCGAAATCGCACAAAAGGCAGGACTTGAAAACGGGTACAGAATAATCATAAATCAAGGGGACGACGCGGGGCAAACGGTGTTCCACCTGCATATTCACGTTTTAGGCGGAGAAAAACTTAAAGATTTCTGACAATAAAAAAACGGCGTTGAGTTTCAACGCCGTTGATTTTTTTGTTAAACGTAGGGGTAATAATAACCGTACGACAATATAACGATAACGCAAATAACGCTTATAACCATACTTACTATCGAAATGGCTATTGCCGCAATACTGAATCCGTAGCCTTTGCCGTTCAGTTTTTTAGATTCGGATAAGCCCATACAACCGAAAATAAGTCCTAGTATGGCAACGAAAAAAGAACAAACGAACCCCGCAATAGCCATGCTGTTGGTCGGGTCGGTTGCCGGTTGAGAATAATTCGGTTGAGAAGCAGGTCTGTTGTAATTTCCGTTCGTTGCTTGTCCGTCGGAAAACGGATCGGCATTAGCGGAAGAATTATTGTTGTTTGCGGGGCGGTATACGTTTTTCAAATCCGTACCGCAATTAGGGCAGAAAGAAGCGTTTTCGTCGACTTCTTTTCCGCAATTAGGGCAAAACATAATAAAAATCTCCTTATCTTTTTTAATATTATACCGCTTGCGAAAAAAGTTGTCAACCGACAGACGTTTTAAATATAAACTTTTATACGGTTCTTATATTCGCTTCGTCGCGGTAACGGTATGTTTTTCCGCTGTGGTAAAACAGGCGAGGGGTAAAAAACGGCGGACGAAAATCGTCCGCCGAGTGTTTTTTTATTTACCGAAATATCTGTCGAGAAGACCTTTGAACGCTTTGCCGTGGCGCGCT
>CAKQSC010000096.1 GCA_934271725.1 uncultured Clostridia bacterium | reverse complement strand
GTAAGAAGAAGAGAACTTTTAAAAATGAAAACGGAATGTTACGACGCTTCCGAAAAAACGGGCGTAAACGTAATTTTGGGGGTAGAGGCGAATATACTTAACGATTCGGGAAAAACGGACGTAAGAACGAGCGATTACGATTATCTCGATTTGTATCTTGCGGGTTTTCACAAGTTCGTACTCGCAAACCCGTTTTCGTACGCAAAACTTATGCTACCAAACTATTGCGATAACGCTTTTCGCGTTAAACCGTCAAAACGACTCGTTAGCGAAACGACGAAAGCGTATATAGAGGTTATAAAGAAAAATCCGATAGATATAATCACGCATACCAACTTTTGCGTGTTTGCGGACGCCGTTGAAGTGGCGAAAGCCTGCGCCGATTACGGCACGTATATGGAACTCAACTCCAAAAAAACGCATCTGACTGACGAAGAGTTGGTAAACGTACTGAAAACGGGGGTAAAATTCGTTGTCGACAGCGACGCTCATACAACCGACAGAGTAGGCGATACTTTACGCGTGGAAGAGCAACTTAAAAGGGTGGATTTTCCGTTCGACAGAATTGCGAATGCGGACGGCAGACTGCCGGATTTCAGATTTAAAAGATTTAAAAACAAAGGACAGTTATGAACTTTACGGAAAAGGTCAAGGCGGAAATTACCGAAAACGGCGTAAACGGACTTGACGAAGCGACCGCTTGCCTGTCGGCATACGTTCATTTACGCGGTGCGCTTTGTCGAAGCAGATACGGTATGGGTTTCGAGTTTTCGTGCGATAACGAAGAGGTTATAAATTATATAGTCGATTTGTTCAACACGTATTACGGCACGAATATAAGCGAACTCGACGTAGACGAGGACAGACTTAACAATTCGGACAAGTTTACGGGCAGTTGCACGTTCAGAAACGCCACCGATATACTTGCGGATTTGGGGTGCGTAAGTAAAGATAACGACAGTTTTACTCTTATAAACGGCGTTCCCGATTTTCTGCTTGTAAACGACGATATGAAAAAGGCGTATCTTAAAGGCGCGATTTTAGGCGGAGGAAATATGACTTTGCCTAACGACGACGGAAGTAAAACGGGTTATCATTTCGAGATAGTAACCGTTCACAGAGAAACCGCTTTGGGGCTTTCCGAACTGACGGCGTACTTCGATATAATAACCAAAATCGTAAAAAGAAAAGAAATGTATGCCGTTTATCTTAAAAACAGCGAAGACATAAAAGATTTGCTCGCGCTTTTAGGACTTAACAAATGCGTGCTCGAAATAACCGATTTAATGTGCTTTAAAGAGTTTTCTTCAAACGTAAACAGACAAAGAAATTGCGATTTGGGAAATCTCAACAAACAGGTAGACGCGGTTGAAAGACAGATAAACGCGTTTTCCGTAATAAGGGACACGATAGGAACGGACGGGCTTGACAAAACGCTTGTCGACGTAATGGAAGCGAGAGAAAAGTACAGAGAAGATACTTTAAGCGAACTTGCCGAAAGGCTTAACATAACGAAAAGTTGTCTTAATCACAGATTGCGCAAAATAATGACGATAGCGGACAACTTAAAATAACGGAGAAAGAAAAAAATGACGGATTTCGTGCATTTGCACCTGCATACCGAATACAGTTTGCTCGACGGAGCGATAAGAATAAAAAACGTTTTTAAGACGGCGAAAGAAAAGGGAATGAAAGCGGTCGCCATAACCGACCACGGCAATATGTTCGGCACCCTTCAATTCGCAAAAGAAGCCAAAGCAAACGGAATGAAAGCGATTATCGGTTGCGAAATGTATATGTGCGACGACTATACGGTAAAGAGCGGTAAAGGGGAAACGGAACACCTCGTTTTGCTTTGTAAAAACAAAATAGGGTATAAAAACCTTATAAAAATGGTTTCGATCGCTTACGTAGACGGGTTCTATTACAAGCCGAGAATAGATTATAAACTCTTGAAAGAGCATCACGAGGGGCTTATCTGCCTTTCGGCGTGTTTGGCGGGCAGAATAAACAAAAAACTTTTAAACGACGATTACGACGGCGCAAAGAAAGACGCTTTGATGCTTAAAGATATATTCGGGGAAGATTTTTATCTCGAAGTGCAGGATCACGGCTTGCTCGAAGATAAACACAATATTCCTTTGATAATGAAATTGAGCAGAGAAACGGGAATAGAAACCGTCGCAACCAACGACTGTCATTATCAGGAAAGAGAAGACGCCGAAAGTCAGGACGTCGTAATGTGCATAAGCATGAAAAAGACTTACGACGATCCTAACAGACTTAAAATGGAAAGCGATCAGTTGTATATGAAAACGGGGGACGAAATGGCTCAACTGTTTTCTTATCTTCCCGAAGCGATAGAGAACACCGTAAAGATTTGCGACAAGGTTACGGAAGAGGTTTTCGACATAGACTCTCACGGCGATCCCGTAAGAGACAACTCTCTTATACCGGGGTATACGCCGGACAACGGACAAACGTGTTACGACTACCTTAAAGACATGGCGTTAAAGGGACTTAAAGACAGATACCCCGTAATCACGCAGGAAATACAGGAACGTTTCGATTACGAGTTGGACGTTATTTCTTCCATGGGCTTTTGCGACTACTATCTTATAGTATGGGATTTCATAAACTACGCGAGAAGCGTAGGTATTCCCGTCGGCGCGGGCAGAGGAAGCGGTGTTTCGAGCATAATCGCTTATTCGATAGGTATAACGGACGTCGATCCGATGAAATACAATTTGCTGTTTGAAAGATTCTTGAACAGGGAACGCGTAAGCATGCCCGATTTCGACGTAGACATATCCGACGCAAGGCGAGGGGAAGTCGTGGAATACGTTCGTAAAAAGTACGGCGCGGACAAGGTCGCGCAGATAGTTACGTTCGGTACGCTTAAAGCGAAACAGGCTATTAAAGACGTTGCGAGGGTTTATAAAATACCTTATTCCGACGTAGACAAAATAACCAAACTTATGGACGGTACCAGCACAATTCCCATGTGCCTCGGCTTTAAACCGGACAAGGACGGGGTTTACCATACCGTTCAGGAAATTAAAGACATTTACGACAACGATCCTACTCTTCACAAGGTAATAGACCTTGCGATGAAAGTCGAAAATCTTCCCAGAAACACGTCTATGCACGCAGCGGGCGTAGTTATTTGCGCAAAGGTGATTTCCGACAACATTCCTCTTCAAAGAAACGGTGAAGATATTACCACGCAGTTCAATATGATAGAGGTAGAGCAACTCGGAATGTTAAAAATGGACTTTTTGGGGTTGCGTACGCTGACGGATATTCAGATGGCGGAACAGTTCGTTATGGAAGATTACGGCAGAGAACTCGATTTCCACAAACTCGGCTACGAAGATCAGGAAGCGTACGGACTTATAGGTTCGGGCGAAACGGACGCAGTGTTCCAACTTGAAAGTCCAGGAATGAAAAAGTTCATGCGGGATTTGAAACCGACCACGTTTGAAGATATCATAGCGGGTATAAGTCTTTATCGTCCGGGCCCTATGGATTCCATTCCGCAATACATTTTCAACAAACACCACCCCGAGCAGATTACCTATTCGACGCCTTTGCTCGAACCTATTTTAAGCAACAGTTACGGTATACTTATTTATCAGGAACAGGTAATGCAGGTTTGTCAGCAACTCGGCGGATTCTCTCTCGGACACGCGGATATCGTCCGTAAAGCAATGGGTAAGAAAAAAGTCGACGTAATGGCGAAACAAAAGCCCATTTTCATTAACGGCGGTATCAACGACCATACGGGCGCAAAGGTAGACGGAGCGGTTAAACGCGGAGTTCCGGAAGACGTGGCGGCGGAGATATTCGATACAATGGCGAAGTTCGCGAAATACGCGTTCAACAAGTCGCACGCGGCGGCTTACGCGGTACTCGCGTATCAGTCGGCGTTCCTTAAAAGATATTATCCCATTCAGTTTATAGCGTCCATTCTCAACAACAGAATAGACAAGCAGGAAGAACTTTCCAAATATTTGTCTTATCTTAAATCCAAAAATATTCCCGTATATCAGCCGGATATAAACAAGAGCGTGGAAATATTCAAAACGGAAAACAAAACAGGCATAAGATTCGGACTCGTCGGTCTTAAAAACGTAGGCTATAACGTAATAGAGGATATTGTTGCCGAAAGAAACGAAAACGGCGCGTTTACGAGTTTTGAAGATTTTATCGTTCGTTGCGCAAAGATAAATATTAACAGCCGAATGATAGAAAGCATGATTTTTGCGGGCGTGTTCGATTGTTTCGGACATAAAAGGTCGCAACTTATGCGCGTTTATGCGGACGCTATGGAAAAAGCGGTCGCTATGCAGAAACAAAAAGATT
>CAKQSC010000095.1 GCA_934271725.1 uncultured Clostridia bacterium | reverse complement strand
TTATTACTTATTGACAAAAAAACCGACGTATGTTAAAATAAACGTATGATGCGGTTAGATAAATATTTTTCCGGGCAAGGCGTTCTTTCGCGAACTCTCGTCGCCGAAGCGATAAAACGGAAAAGAATAGCGGTAAACGGCGTTACGGCGACCAAAAAAGACGTTAAAATAGACGAAAACAAAGACGTAATCACGCTTGACGGTAACCCTGTTGCTTATAAAAATCACGTATACGTTATGCTCAACAAACCTTTGGGCGTAGTGAGCGCGACGGAAGACGGAAAAGACAAAACGGTTATAGATCTTCTTCCCGACGAGTTGAAAAAAGCAGGTCTGTTTCCGTCGGGCAGACTGGACAAAGAAACTTCGGGGCTGATGATTTTAACGAACGACGGCGTTTCGAGCCATAAAAGACTGTCGCCTAAAAATCACGTAGAAAAAGTTTACGAATACGAATGTATCGAAGAGTTATCCGACAAAGATAAACGAAAAATAGAACAAGGAATAACACTTAAAGACGGGTATACGACTAAACCGTGCGTTATTGAAAATGCGGACGGTTATTCGGGAAAAATAACTTTAACGGAAGGAAAATATCACGAAATAAGACGGCTTTTCGGGGCGGTCGGGAACAAAATTACGAGTTTAAAACGCGTAAGTTTCGGCAATATTTTGTTGGACGCCGACCTTGAAAGCGGTGAATGGCGATACCTGACGAAAGACGAAATAAAAGAGTTTACGAAATAGAAAAGTTGACAAGAATAATAAAAAATTACGCCACGTGGCAACTGCCACGTGGCGTGTTTCGTTTATTTTTGCAAATCCGCTATCTGCAATTTAATTTTTTCGCGCATGTCGATATATTTGTTGAGTTTATCTCTTTCCGCTTCGACGAGTTGTTTTGGCGCTTTGTCGAGGAAACCCGCGTTTGCGAGTTTACCGCTCGCCCTTCTTATTTCGTCTTCCACTTTATCGAGTTCGCCGTTTAACCGCGCAATT
Source organism: uncultured Clostridia bacterium (assembly GCA_934271725.1). Taxonomy (GTDB): domain Bacteria; phylum Bacillota; class Clostridia; order Christensenellales; family Borkfalkiaceae; genus CAKQSC01. The sequence goes on along the minus strand of CAKQSC010000095.1, from coordinate 3,370 downwards.
TCTTTTTCGGTATCGACGAGTTCGCCGAGCGGAATATAAAGTTCCGCAAATCCGAGTATTTTGGAAACCGTTTTCGGGGGCAATTCGTCTTTATTTTCTATTTTGAATATTTCCGCGACGCCCGCGAGTTTTTTGATGTATATTTCGCCTTTCGTCAAAAGAGCCTTATTTTCAGTTTTAACGTAAAGATTTACTCTTTTGGACGGCGCGCAACCTACGCTCGTTTTTATGTTTCTTATTTCCTTTATAACGTCCATTACAGACGACATTTCCGCGCTCGCTTTGGTATAATTGCCCTTACCGTTATATTTCGGGAATTCGGCAACCATAATAGAGCCTTTCGTTCCGGGAAGGTTGCTATAAATCTCTTCCGTAATAAAGGGTACGAACGGGTGCAAAAGTTTTAACGCGTTTTGAAGCACGAACACGAGAACTCCCAAAGTCGAAAGACGTTTTTCTTCGTCATCGCCGTACAAAACGGGTTTGGTAAGTTCTATATACCAGTCGCAGAAATCGTCCCACATAAAGTCGTAAAGAATGGACAGAGCGATTCCGAGTTCGTACTTTTCGAGATTGACGGTAACCTCTCTTATAGCCTTGTTGAGTTTGGTTATAATCCATCTGTCGGCAACGTTCGGTTTGCATTTATCTATTTCGGGAACCTTTTTGCCGTCGCAATTAGTTATGACGAATCGGGAAGCGTTCCAGATTTTGTTCATAAAGTTTCTTGCGCCTTCTATCTTGCTCTCGATAAATCTCATATCGCTACCGGGAGCGATTCCGTTTATAAGGAAAAATCTTAAACTGTCCGCGCCGTATTCGTCTATTACCTTTATGGGATCTATGCCGTTGCCGAGCGATTTGCTCATTTTTCTTCCCTCGGCGTCCCTTACTATGCCGTGTATCAACACGTTTTTAAAGGGTATCCTCTTCATGTGTTCGAGTCCCGAGAAAATCATTCTCGCAACCCAGAAGAAAATTATATCGTAACCGGTAACGAGAACGTCCGTCGGATAGAAATAATCGAGATCGGCGGTCTTGTCGGGATAACCCAAAGTCGAAAACGGCCAAAGCGCGGAACTGAACCACGTGTCGAGCACGTCTTCGTCCTGACGAATATGCGCGCTTCCGCATTTCGGACATTTCGTTACGTCCGTTTTGGAAACAATCATCTCACCGCAGTCTTCGCAGTAAAAGGCGGGTATTCTGTGCCCCCACCAGAGTTGACGGGAAATACACCAGTCTTTGATGTTTTCCATCCAGTTGTAATATATCTTTGAAAATCTTTCGGGTACGAAAGATACGCTCTTCTTTTTAACGGCGGAAATAGCGGGTTTCGCAAGCGCGTCCATTTTAACAAACCACTGTTTGGAAACAATCGGTTCCACCGCGCTGTGGCACCTGTAACAATGCCCTACGTTATGCGTCAGATCTTCTATATGATCGAGCGCTCCGCTTTCTTTCAATTTTTCGACGAGTTTATTTCTGCATTCAAATCTGTCAAGCCCCGCGAACTCGCCGGCGTTTTCGTTCATCGTGCCGTCGTCGTTCATAACCCTTATGACGGGCAGATTGTGCCTTAACCCCACCTCGAAGTCGTTGGGATCGTGAGCGGGCGTTATTTTAACCGCGCCCGAGCCGAAATCGAGTTCCACGTAATCGTCCGCTACAATGGGTATTTCTCTGTTTACAACCGGTAAAACGACCGTTTTACCCACCAAACCCGCATATCTTTCGTCTTTCGGGTTTACGGCAACCGCCGTATCGCCGAACATCGTTTCCGGACGAGTCGTAGCGACGGTTATATACTTATCGCTGTCCTTGAAATAATATCTTATATGCCATAAATGAGAGTTTTCTTCGCCGTATTCGACTTCCGCATCCGAAAGAGCGGTTTTGCAGTGAGGACACCAGTTTATTATTCTGCTACCCTGATAAATAAGCCCTTTTTCGTAAAGATTTACGAAAACTTCTCTTACCGCTTTACTGCATTTTTCGTCCATGGTAAAAGCAAGCCTGTCCCAGTCGCAGGACGAGCCGAGATACCTCAACTGTGAAATGATTCTGTCGTTATATTGTTCTTTCCATTCCCACGCTCTTTTTAAAAAGCCCTCTCTGCCGACGCTTTCTTTGGTAAGCCCCTCTTTTGCGAGTTGCTCTACGATTTTTACTTCCGTGGCGATAGACGCGTGGTCGGTGCCGGGAACCCACAAAGCGGAATACCCCTGCATTCTTTTAAATCTTATAAGAATATCCTGAACGGTTTCGTCCAGAGCGTGCCCCATGTGGAGTTGCCCCGTAATGTTGGGCGGTGGCATAACTATGGTAAAAGGAAGTTTGGACGGATCTATCTTCGCTTTGAAATAGCCGTTTTGCTCCCATTCGTTATATATTCTTTTTTCAAACTCGTTCGGGTTATAGGTTTTGGACATATCCATACAGACACCTCTATCGTCGCTTATTGTCAAAAATACATTAAGACCTGTTTATACATTATAAAACTTTTACCCGACATTGTCAAACGGAAAGGCGAAAACATAAACTATATTATAGATTTTTTTTGGAGGAACAATGAAAAAACTTATTTTAATCTTAACGATACTTATGTTTTCCGTTTTGCCTTTCACCGCGTGCGGAAAAAAGAAAAACACGATAATACTTAACGAAGTAACCCATTCCGTATTCTACACGCCCTTATACGTGGCGATAGAAGGCGGTTACTTTAAAGAGTACGGCTACGACGTCAAACTGATAAACGGCGGTGGAGCGGACAAAACGATGACAGCCGTTATATCTAACAAAGCGGATATAGGTCTTATGGGCCCAGAATCCGCAATTTACACATATCTCGGCGGAAAAAAAGATTACCCGAAAGTTTTCGCTCAACTGACAAAAAAAGACGGCTCTTTTCTTATTTCGAGAATTGACGAGAAGGATACTTTTTCTTGGAAAAACCTTGAAAACAAAGAGATTATAGCAGGCAGACGCGGAGGCGTGCCGGCAATGACTCTCGAATACGTTTTAAAAAACAACTCTCTTATAGACGGAACGAACGTTACTCTTAACTACGACATACAATTTAATATGACGACAACGGCGTTTGCAAACGGCACGGGCGATTACGTTACGGCGTTCGAGCCGACGGCAAGCGAACTCGAATCCGCGGGCAAAGGCTACGTCGTAGCAAGCGTAGGCGAGGCAAGCGGAGAAATCCCCTACACTTCGTTTATAGCGTCGCAGGCGTATCTTAAAAACAACCCCGAGTTGATAAAAAACTTTTTGATTTGTCTTAAACGCGCGTACGACTACGTTTATTCGGCTTCCGAAAAAGAAATCGCCACGCTTATTTCACCGCAATTTCCCTCTACTC
>CAKQSC010000094.1 GCA_934271725.1 uncultured Clostridia bacterium | reverse complement strand
GTTCCGTTTTGAAACGAGTTTAAAAAATCGCCCGTCTTTTCAACGTAGCCCGAAGCGTCCAGCGCGGATACTATCACGAACATAGACAGCAAAAAAGGAACGAGCGCGAAAGGAAGTCTTTTGAGAGTGTTTTTGATAACCGCCGTACCCTTGCCGTTAAACTTTAAATAGATAAGCGCGCAAAGAATAAGCGTAATAAAAGAAATAAGCGTTACGTTCTGCATTTCTATCTCGATCAAATCCGCGACCGCCATCATAACAACGCTACAAAACAGTGCGACGAGCCCCATTACAACAAGCGTTTTGTCTGTTTCCCCGTGTCTTACGAGTTCTTTTTTTTCGAGCGGTGTTTTCAGGTCGGCGTAAAACGCTCCGATAAGAGCGGTGAAAGAAACGACACCGCATACGGTCGTCGGAATCGCCATATTAAGAAAGTATTCGCCGAATCCGATGCCGGAAGTCGCCGTCAGATAAACGTTTGTGGGGTTGCCGAAAATAAAGAACATACTCCACGTGTTCCCCGCGACGAATTCGCAGAAAAGAAGTGGCAAAGGATTCGTTTTAACCGCTTTGCAAAAATAGCATATAAACGGCGTAAACGTCAATATTATAACGTCGTTTGAAGTAAATATCGTCAGAACGGATACGAGCGCGTACAAATATATAAAAAGTTTAAGTTTACTCATCCCCGCCTTTTTAACGGCTATGACCGCGAGTTTTTCAAAAAAGCCCACTGCGTCGAGAAAAACCGAAATGCCCGTCATCGACAAAAACAACAATAATATTTTTACGGGGTTCATATTGCCTACGGAAAATATTTCGCCCGTAACGCGTTTAAAAGAAACGCAACCGGTAGCGATAAGCGTAAGCGCGCCTATAACGCAAACAACCCAGTAAAGAGAACAGTTTAATTTTTTAAACCGCAACTCCGCATTTACGAAAATGCTTATAATCATACAGACAACCGTTGCGATACATATACAAAGCGTCATACTTTATGCCTTCGTTCAAACGTTTTTGAAAACGAAATCGGGTATTTCCGCCGTGATTTCTTTATACGCTTTATCGGCGTTTTCCATACAAAGAGTGTTTATTCTTTCTCCGCTTTTCAGAAAGAAAGTAACGGAATATCTGCCCGCGCTTTTTTTCCTCGGGAGAGCGAACTCCAACACGTCGTCAACTTCTTCCGCCTTAAAACTTACGTAACCGAAAAACTTTCTTACGTATATCTCGTTTTTATAAACCGTTACGGCGTCTATCGGAATGTTAAACGCAACGACGGAATAAACAATCACGCCTGCGCCCACCGCTACGAACAGGCAACCGAATACCAAAATAAGCGTATCGAGACCGTCTATAACCGTAAAATCGAGCACGACCGCGACTATTCCGAACAGCGCGCATATAATGCCGTATATAAGAGGTTTTACGTAATTTACGTCGGATTTTTTACCGACGACCACGCCTTTCGGCGTTACTTTCTTTTTCATTTCTTTTTTCCTTTCGTCGCGATTGCTTTTCTAATTTCAAAAACCGCGCGTTCCGTTTCTTTTCGCAACTCGTTCCCGTCGCAATCGTTGTCGATAACGACGTATTTGTCTTTTTCTATTTTGTCGTAATCCGTCTGCGTACTCATAATGGCAAGGACTTGTTCTTTCGTGAAACCGTTGCGTTTTTCTATTCTTTCCGTACGTCTTTTTAAGTCGGATACGACTATTATCGTCCCGTCGAACCTGTTTTCGCTTTGCGTCTCGAACAAAAGTTGTATCTCGCAGAAACAAATATCCCCTTTCGCGCTCTCTTTCAATTCTTTAAGCCTTTCGAAAACGCGCGGGTGTATAAGCGAGTTTAATTTTTCGAGTTTTTTCTCGTCCGAAAAGACTATTCCCGAAACGGCTTTTCTGTCGTACACGGGTTTCCCGTCGACAAGTTTGACAAATCTTTCGTCAACCTTTCTTGCGTCGGACAAAAAACTTTCCGTCAGCGTTATCTCCCTCGTTATCTCGTCGCAATCGAAAACTTCGTACCCGAGATTTCTTATAATATCGGCGACGGTGGATTTTCCGCTACCTATACCGCCCGTCAACGCAATGATATACCTTGACATAATTACTCCATGCAAAGATTTTTTCCGCTCTCCGCCTCTACCGTAAGCGGTACGGAAAGTTTAACGGCGTTTTCCATTTCTTCCGTAAGCAGTTTTTCAACCCTCTCTTTTTCGCTTTCGAGCGCGTCGACGACGAGTTCGTCGTGCACCTGCAATACGAGTTTGGATTTGAGATTTTCTCTTTTAAGCCTGTTGTAAACGTTTATCATAGCGACTTTTATTATATCCGCGCTACTGCCTTGAAGAGGCATATTCATAGCCGCGCGCTCGCCGAATTGTCGCGTCTGAAACGAAGCGGATTTCAGTTCGCGTATCACGCGCCGTCTACCCATCAAAGTGGTAACGTATCCCTTTTCTTTCGCCATGGCTACGTTTTTGTCCATATACGCTTTAACCTCGGGATACTCGGCAAAATAAGAATCTATATATCTTTTCGCCTCGGCGGGAGACGTTTTAACGTCTTTTGCAAGCCCGTATTCGCTTATGCCGTAAATTATGCCGAAATTAACCGCCTTTGCCCGTCTTCTCTGAACCTTCGTAACCTCTTCCGGCTTTACTCCGAACACTTTGCAAGCGGTAAGAGTGTGTATATCCTCGCCTTTCAGAAAGGCTTCTTTAAGAGGCTCGCAGTCCGAAAACACGGCAAGAAGTCTTAATTCTATCTGCGAATAGTCCGCGCCGACAAGCACGTGTTCGTCGTCCCTTGCGATAAGGCATCTTCTTATCTTCGCGCTTTCTTCTTCTCTTACGGGAATGTTCTGTAAATTAGGCTCCGCGCTCGAAAGTCTGCCCGTACTCGTTACCGTCTGATTGAATCTCGTATGAATAAGCCCCGTATGTTTGTCCGCCACGGCAAGAAGTCCTTCTACGTAAGTGCTTCTGAACTTCTGCACCTTTCTGTACCGCAAAATATATTTGACGATTTCGTTTTTGTCGGCATACTTTTCCAACTCTTCGGCGGTAGTGGAATATCCGCCCGATTTTTTCTTGCCCTTGCCTATCGCCATTTTATCGAACAATATTTCGCCCAACTGCTTGGGGCTGTTTACGTTAAACTTTTCCCCCGCGAGTTCGTATATCTTTTCGCAAAGGTTTTCCGCTTCGGTCAAATACTCCTCCGAAAGGCGTTTAAGTCCCGGAACGTCCGCCTTGAACCCCGTGTTTTCCATATCGTAAAGCACGTCCGCAAGGGGCAGTTCCACGTCGTAATACAAACTTTTCATTTCCTGCGCTTCGAGAAGCCCTTTCAACTCTTCGTAATACACGTATAATGCGTAAGCGGGGCTGAAAGGATTGTAACCTCTGCGGACTATTATATCGTCGAGCGTTTCTTTTCTGTCCGAATAATCGGCAAGATATTTCATCAAAGAAACGTCCTCCGTTTTGCATTTTAGCGTTATGCCGAAATCCCTCACCGCATACTCGAAATCTTTTTTGCCGAACACTATCAGCGTTTTGTTTTCGTCGTCGAGAACGGGTTTTAACCGCTTGAAAAAGCCCACTATATCGACGCCTTCGTCGAACAGCGTCTCTCGCTCCGTTACGTTATAGTTCACGCCGTTGGTATAAACGGACAATTTACCCGAATAGGTTACCGCAAAAAAGTCGCCGAACGATACGTTCCCCAGTTCGCCCTCCGTTTTTATTTCTTCCGTTTGTACGCTTAAACCGTCTTTTTCTTCCGGAAAACACCCCTCGTCGGTCTTTTCAAACATCTCTTCGCGTTTTAAAAGTATTTTAAACTCCAACTTCGCAAACTCTTGCTTTACTTTATACGGGAAAGGCAATTTTATACGCATTTCATCCGTGTCGAAATCGACGTCCGCGTTTACGTCTATCGTAGCGAGCGCTTTTGACAAAAAAGCGATATCTTTGCACGCGATTACGTTTTCCGCCAACTTGCCTTTCAACTCGTCCGTATGCTCGTACAGATTTTCCACCGTACCGTAAGTAGCCAAAAGCGTTTTCGCCGTTTTTTCGCCTACGCCGTTTATGCCCGGTATATTGTCGGAAGAATCCCCCGCAATCGCTTTATAGTCTATTACCTGCAAAGGCAAAAAACCTACTTTTTCAAAAAAGTTTTCGCTAGTTAAAACGTCCACGTCGCTTATTCCGCGCCTTGTAAAATAAACTTCCGTTTCGTCGTCGACAAGTTGAAACGAATCTCTGTCTCCCGTAACGATTACGGTTTTTATATGCGTGTGTTTCGCAACCGTTCCTATAATATCGTCCGCTTCGTAACCCGCCTTTTCGAGTATTTTTATGCCCATAACTTCAAGCAATTCTTTAAGCAGAGAAACTTGTTTCGCCAAATCGTCAGGCATAGGTTTTCTTGTCGCCTTATACCCGTCGTACATTTTGTGCCTGAATGTAGGCG
>CAKQSC010000093.1 GCA_934271725.1 uncultured Clostridia bacterium | reverse complement strand
TATGTAAACGGTTTTTTCTTCGCCCGCCTGTAAATCGAAATAGTTGTCGGTATACCCGTATTTGTAATTGTCGTCAAGCCGTACGGTAACCCCTTTTGCGAATTTGTTCGCTTTAACGGTAACCGCCGTTTCTTTTTCGCCCTTTTTAACGGTATAAACGTAATCGCTTTCAAACGCGCAGGAATGCCACATATCGTCCGAATAAACCGTTTCGATTTTTCCGTTTTCCGTTTCCGCATAAGCGTAACGGTATTCGTTTTTCACGATTTTTTCCTTTATTTCTTTTTTAAACGCCTCTCCCGCTTTAACGGTTACGTTAAGTCTGTTTTCGGCAACGACTTTTCCGTCAAGCGTCTTTATTCCGTAAACGACGGCTGTCGTTACGTCTTTAAGAGTGTCGTTTACGAGAGTGAGTCGCAACCCCTCTTTCGTATAAACGTAAGTCAGAAGCAAGGGCGCGTAACTCTTTTTCGTCTGATAGTACGCCTGTTTCGGCTCTCCGTAATAGTCGACTATCGACCATGTGGCGGACGGCCAGATGTCAGAATACATCCAGTTCATTATTCCACCGCACTTATCTTTGTTTATTCTCGTATATTCTATCTCCGCGCGAAGCATCTCCGCGTGCGCCGTCATCGCTTTCGCTATAAAATCGTCAACGTTCTTACACTTGCCGTAAAGCGTTTCCGAATAATATTTCTCTCTTTCGGGGAAGTTCATAACGACGGAAGCGTACGGATTGTCCATAAGTCTGTCCACCCAATACTCGTTTATCGGCCAAAGTTTGTCCTCGGGGAACATTCTTTTAAAAGCCTGCAACGAGCAGGGCCCCAGAACGGCGCATTCCGACACGAACGGCACGACGCTTTCCGCAACTTTTTCGCGATAATTTTCCACGCCCGCCGTAAGGCACGCCTCGCAACTGCCCGCGTGCGACTCTCCCGAAGTTTTGTCGTTGCCTATGTCCGTAAGACTGCACGGGCTTTGCCTTGCGTAAGGACGGGTATCGTCCAAATCCGTTACGAGTCCTCTTAAAAACACGTCCACGAAAAAATCTCCGCGCGAAATCTGCAACCCGTAAGTACCCGTTTTTTCGTTTCCTCCGCACCAGTAAACGAGCGACGGGTGGTTTCTGAGTCTTTTTACCTGATATACGATTTCTTTTTTGACGTTGTCCATAAAGTCCGCTCTGTCCTCGGGAATATCCGCGCAGGCAAACATAAAATCCTGCCAAACGAGAAGTCCGTATTCGTCGCAAAGGTCGTAGAACAAATCTTTTTCGTATACACCGCCACCCCATACGCGAAGCATATTGATATTTCCGTCTTTCGCTTTCTTGACGAGGTCTTTATATTTTTCGTCTTTGATACTGCCGATAAAACACTCCGTCGGCACCCAGTTTGTTCCTTTTATAAACACGGAAATACCGTTTATTATAAACTTATACCCCATAGTGTCCGCGCTCGTCGGCTTTTGTTCGAGTTTTACTTCTCTGAACGCGAATCTGCCGTTTATTTCGTCCACGACTTCACCCGCGCGTACGAGTTCCACCTTATATTCGTACAAGGGTTGCTTGCCGTACCCTGCGGGATACCACAGTTCGGGGTTTTCTATTTTGAAGTTTTTAAAGTTCTTTTTACCCGATATAAGGCACTCTTCTTTAATAGTTTTCGCCTTGTGTAGGGGCTTGTTCGGCTCCGTCGCCACGGTGTAACGCAAAACGTCTTTCTTTAACTCTTCGTTCGTTTCCTTAATTATTCGCCCCATAGAGTCCATTTGCGGTTTTATAGTATAATTCAACTCCGCAAACAAAGAAAGATTTCCGTCGTTAAACGCCCTGTACCTCGCGTTGTCGAGGCGGAACTCGCTTACGCCTTTAAGTCTTACTTCTCCGCATATTCCGTACCCCGGCATATCGGGCGCCCAGTCCCAACCGAAATGGCACTGCGCTTTTCTTATAAACAATCTTTTGTTGTTGAACACGCCGAAATAGCCCTCGTCGTCTATCTCTTGCATTTTCTTTGTCGTCGAAAGCATTTTTACGGAAAGCAGATTGCCTTTGTCTTTCAACAGTTTTTTAACGGAAAAAACGTATTTTAAAAACATATTCTCCGCCTTGCCGAGAAGAGTTCCGTTAAGATAAATATCCGCAAACGTGTCTATTCCGTCAAACTCCAAAAGCACTTCTTCTTTGCCGAGCAAGTCTTCGGTTACGTCGAACGCGAGCGTATATTCAAAATCATCGTCCGAAACCCCGTGAAGGTCTTTATGATTCAACCCGAAATACGGGTTTTTTATTTTACCCGCGTTATACAGGTCTAGCATTATATCTCCGGGAACGCTTGCGTTTATAACGCCGTCGCCGTATTTTAATTTCCAGTTTTTACAGAGTGTAATAATTTCGTTCATTTTATTATCTCGCTTTCGTTTAACAGTTTTTTGTATTTACCGTAATTTATTTTTTCTTTATACGCGTAAAGATAATTTTTCGCCTTGCGTTTTCCGTAGCGGAGTTTGCTTTCTATAAGATTACCCTCTTTACACGCAACCGAGCCGACAAAAAAGATTTCACCGCCCTTTATTTCCGTTTCTTTTTCAAAAATAACTTTTTCTCCGTTTATCGCAAGGGTTATTTTAGCCTTTCCGCAATAATCCCCGTCGTTTACGATATACGCGTTTACCATTCCGTCGTCGTAAGTCATTATGCACTGCGTCGGTTCGTAAGAGTTTTTAATAACGTTATAACACGGTCTTTTACCGCCGTCGTATTCGACTATTGCGGAAGAAAATATCGGGAAACCGTCGCGGTAATTCCACAAACATATACCGTTGAAATCCTTTTTGATTCTTGAACGCTCTACGATATATTTATACGCTTCCGCCTGATACGCTCTCGACGCGTAAACGTAATCTTCGTTGCTGTCGGGAACGTTGTCGAACAGATATTCTACGCCCGTAACCCTTGCGTTTTCCGTCGGGTACGAATGGCACGCCCAGAAAGAATCTTCTTTAAACTTCCACCCGTCGGGCAGATATTTATCGAGTTCTTCCATAGAATCGCAACCGCCGTAACCCGTTTCCATAATAAACTTGTGGTTCTGATCGGTAAAGTTTAAAAAATCGTTTCTGTGCCACCAGTAGTGTTCTTCCGCAAGGCATCTTCTCGCTTCCGTTATCTCGGGAAGGTCGAGATAAAACACCCCTCCGCTCTCTTTAAGATATTCGGGCGAAAAGTACGGCGTGGTCGGGAAAAACGCACGGTACGGATCCTGCCTTTTCACAGCGTCTTTCATAACGACTCTCGTTATTTTGTCGTCCATAGGATCAAGCCCCGTGCAAACGTACATCCAGTCCGTTTCGTTACTACCGCACCAACAAATTATACTCGAATGGTTCCGAAGCCTTTTTATTACGTTTTCGCACTCGATTTTTATTTTTTCCAAAAACTCTTCCGTCTGCGGATATTTATGACAAGCGAGCATAAAATCCTGCCAAACGAGAATACCCGCTTCGTCCGTAAGGGAATAAAACTCGTCCTCTTCGTATCTTCCTCCGCCCCATACTCTTACGAAATTGCAGTTGAGATTTTTTATACCGTCTACTATATCGGCGTATTTTTCTCTGTCTTTGCTGTGGTATACGTCTATCGGGGTGTGGTTTACGCCCTTGACTTTTATGAGTTTGTCGTTTACCGATATTTTAAAATCGCCGTCGCTACCTACCTTGTCGGAATATTCGACTTTTACGCTTCTTATGCCGTAACGAAGATTCTTCTCCGCAACGACCTTACCCTCAACAACGAGTTGCAGACTAACGTCGTAAAGATTCGGCTCGCCGTAACCTTGCGGATACCATAATACGGGATTTTCGACGTACGGGAATACCGTTTTTGAAATGAACGTGAAAGGATATTCCGCCGAGAAACAACTCTCTTTACACTTACCCGTGATTTTAAGAGTTGTTTTGCCAAGGTATTCTTCCGAAACTTTCGCGTTTACGGTTACGGCAAGCACGGCGACTTCTTTTGAAACGCGCGCCGTCGCTATATACGCGTCCGTTATTTCTACGGGCGAATATTCTCTTATATATACGTCTCCGTAAATACCCGCCGAAACGGCTCTCGGCAAAATGTCCCACCCGAAAGAGGAAGCAGGCTTTCTTACGTTAATACTCTCGTAACAACCGTCGTATATACCCATATCAAGGGGGTTGTATTCGTATTTTTCCGCGTGCTTTACGGTTGAAAAAATATGAACGACGAGTACGTTTTTTCCGTTTTTTATAATTCCGTCCACCGCAAAAGCGTACTCTATAAACGCGTTGTCGCTTTCGCCTATCTTTTTCCCGTTAAGGTAATATTCGGCAACGGTGTCCACACCGCAAAAAACAATTTCTCCGCGAAAGTCTTTTTCAGGGGAAAAATCGAACTCTTTTACGTAAACGAAATCTTTCTTTTCGAGATATTCGGCTTTTTTAATATTGTCGCCGAAATAAGGGTTCGGCAAAACGCCGTTACGAACAAGGTCGAGTTCCGCGTTCCCGGGAATCGTAGCCGAAATCGGGTTTTTCAAGTCCGAAAACCGCTTTTGCGCTATCACCTCGTCGTTGCCGTCCGCAATATACAATTT
>CAKQSC010000092.1 GCA_934271725.1 uncultured Clostridia bacterium | reverse complement strand
GGCAGGTACGAAGTGACTGAGGCTTTGGAAAGTTTCAGAGTGTTTGCAGTTGAGAGTATGGAGGTTTTGTAGTCCTGTGTTTCTCGGTATTCTTCAAAAGTGTTTTTTACTTTTTCCGCCACTTCTTTCGCTTCGTATAAAGTTCCGCCGTTTTTTGCCCAGGTATCGGGATTATGGCAGTATTTGCAACGCATTTCGCAACCCGAAACGAAAACCACGAATCTTATTCCCGGCCCGTCTACCGTACCGAATGTTTCAAACGAATGTATACGTCCTTTCACGGCGTCCTCCTTTTATTTCATATTACCATATTATTCGCACGAATGTCAATTCTTATGCGTGGCAAAAAAGCGAGCGACGGGTACGAACGCATAAATCCGTACCCGTACTCTATGTTTTAATCTCCGCCGAAAATCCCCATTATGGCGATACCTATAACCGCAATCAGAATCGCTACGTAATGTCGCCACGAGAGTTTTTCTTTCAAAAAGATTCTGCCCCACAAAACGGATACGGCGCAGTAGCAGGAAATTATCGGCGCGGCGGCAACCGCGTTGCCCGCTATCGCGTATACGTAAGCGAACTGCCCCGCCGTTTCAAAAACACCGCCGGCAAGTTTGGGCCATTCTCTCGACACGTAAAAAATCTTTTCCTTTTTAACAAACATTCTTACGGCAAGATATACCGCCGCCACGAACGCCGAAAGACAGAAAGTAAGTTCGTATGCCGTGTTGGCGACTTCCTCGTCCATCGTTTCGAGAATAAACGCATCCGCAACCGTTCCGCCCGCGTCGAGAATGAGATACAGCACGGGAAGAAGAATAGCGAGTATGCTTTTAGTGTATTTTACGTTCGTTTTTTCTCTTCTTAACGCCTTTAACTCTTCGTCTTCTTTCGCTTCGACGATACCCAAAGACAAAACGCCGACCGCGCAGAAAGCGATTCCGAGAATCGTTCCCACAAGCGTCATATTGTCTTCTATGCCCGTCATCTTAAAAAAGAATATCAACAAAAACAATGAACTCGCCGCGCCCGAACAATTGCATATAGGCGACGAAACGGAAAGTTCTATGTACCTTAAACCGATATACCCGAGTATCATCGACGAAATGTAAAACGCCGAAGCGGGCAGATATCTTATCATATCGTTTAAAGTTACCCTCACGCCCAGACCGAATATCGACACCATTGCGTGAATACCCATTACCATTCCTACGGCGATGACCATTTTCCAATGGCTGTGTTTATCGTCCGGTCTGGAACCTATTTTGGAAAACAGATCCGAACCGCTCCAACACAGCATCGCCACAAGCGCAAGTATAAACCACATTACAGTCATAACCTCCGCGTATTACTTATTTTCGTTTTCATACGCTTCTCTCACCGCTTTCGCAAGTTGATCCGCGCAGGAAGTCTGTTTCATTCCGCAAGTATTGCCGGCAAGAACGCTTTCGATTTCGTCTACCGTTTTACCGTTTACGAGTTTTGATATCGCTTTAAGATTTCCGTTGCAACCTCCCGAAAAAGCAACGTTCGTTATAACGTCGCCGTCTATGTCGAAACTTATCTCGGAAGCGCACACGCCTTTCGTTCTGTATTGATATTTCATATTTTTACTCTCCTTAGTTTTTTAATGTTTTTTTCGTCGTGCAAAATCTCTTTGTCGAAATAAACGAGAGCGTTTTTCACACCCGAAATCTCCGACAACGCGGATATGCACGCTATTGTTTTGTATATAAAATCTATTGCTTTTTCCGACGAGCCGTAATACGCGATTTCCGTGTAATATCTGAAAAACAACGCGAAAATCACCCTTTTCGTTTCTCCTCGTGAAAGTCCGAGGCCTCCGTAATCCGCCTTTTCGACAACGCTTGTAACCGCTTTGCGGAAATCGGCGTTGTAAATCTTGCACCTTGCAAGCGTTTTGAAAAGTTTTTCCGCTCTCGGAACTTTGCTTCTCGCCCCGCATATCGAATACGCTTTCGCGAAAAAATCTTTTACGTCGTCGTATTCGTAAACCGCTTTGAAAATCTCGTCGCGCTCGTTCTTTATTTTAAGATATTTACCGCCGTCCGTATCGTTTAAAACGACTTTTCCGTCGTCCTCTTTCACAAACCCGAGTTCGCCGTCGTAACCGAGTAGCAAATCGCAAACTTTCGGACAGGAAAAAGAAAAACTTATATCTCTGTCGTTACCGAAATCCACGAAAAATCTCGGGTGATTGTAACACACGACCGACAAATACTCTTCGCCGAGTTCCGACTGAATATCGCACAAACCGTTGTCGTTTAAAAAAGGACATCTGCCGTTTTTGTTCTTAAAGCGGTATCCCGACCTGTCTTTTTTGATATTTCCGACTATTTTTTCGGCAAAATCTCCGCCGAGCGACGAATATTCGAGATACGTTTGCCTGTCGACGGATATATCCCAGCCACGGCAACACGTTTCCGTACATCCGCCCTTTAAACATTCAAAATCTTTAAAACAGTTCAACCGCGTTTTTATCATTTCTTCATTATATACAAATATCGACAAAATGTCAATTAAACGCGAATGACGCAACCCCTTATTTTAACAAAACTTTTTAAAAGGAAAGATTAAAAATCCCGCGATTTTTTCTTTGAGAGTACGCTTCCTTTCAAAAGGCACGCTCTCGGACAAAATATTTTTCAAATCGTCGCCGACGCTTTTTACGAATTTTTCGTCCGCTATCTCCGCGCAAGATTCTATATTGTTGTAAAAACTGCCGTAATCGATATTCATACTGCCGACGAAAGCCCTTTCACCGTCCAAAAGAACCGTTTTTTGGTGTATAAACCCTCTGCCGTATCTTTTTATCTCCGCGCCGAACGAACGCAGAATATCCGCGTATAAAAGCGTTAACGCGTAGACCGCTCTTTTGTCGGGGCGTCCGGGAATTATAAGTGTAACTTTTACGCCGGAAAGACTTGCCGAAATCAAATCGCAAAGCGTTTTATACGGCGGTACGAAATAAGGCGTCGCAATTACTATACTCCTTTTCGCTTCCCTTAAAGCCTCCGAAAGTCTGTTTGTCAGTCGTTTGAAACGCAACCTTTCGCCGTTGACGAAATAACCGTTATTTTTCCTTTTTTCCGCAACGGGTTTTTCGTTCCATAAATCGAAAAAATATTTCCGTATTTCTTTAACGCATTTTTCGTCCGTAAAAAATCCGCTTTCTTTCCAATGCCCGCATTTTTCAATAATATTTACGTACTCGTCGCCGAGGTTAAGTCCGCCGTAAACGCACCTTTCACCGTCGAAAACAGCCGTTTTTATATGCAGTCGGCAAAACTTATTTATACCGCTTTGCTTGAAAATCACGTTAAACCGTTTTATTTCTATACCGAGAGTTTCCAACGCTTTTTTATACTTTAAAGGAAGTTTGAACATAGCCCCCACGTCGTCGACGAGTAATTTTACTTTAACGCCCGAACGCGCCCTTTCGATAAGCACGTCCGCAAGATTTGAAAACATTACGCTTACACCCGCCGAAAAGTAACACAAAAGTATTTCTTTTTTACTCCTCTTGGCGTTTTCGATTATGGCATGGTAGCATTTTTCGGAAGCGTCAAGATATTCCGTCATATCCGCCCCCTACGGCAATCAAAGTCGCAGTCGGGCGATATACGTTTACCCGATACGGTTTTTTATATATAAGTTTTTCTCCGCGATAGCACGAAATATACGATTTAGCGACCGCGCCCTTTAACCCGTAAGAAATTATTTTCGTTTCGCCCTTGTCAAGCGTTTTGCATATCTCGTCGTCCGTTACGTACACGGGCGGTAACGGTTGAAGAGTTTCGGTAATCTCCCCGTCGAGTTTGTAAACGTATTCCGTCCTCTTGCCGTATATGCGAACGGTTAAAGAGCAGTCGTCCGCAAAGGCTTTAATATATATTCTGCCTCCCGTATCGTTTACGAACTTCAAGTCGCAGTCTACCGAGTTCACCATTGCGTCGGTGGCGGGCGGAACGTAACTTATAAGCAACGAATGTTGGTGATATTCGGTTATTTTCAGTCCGGCGTTCACCACGGCGTTATATAAGGTCGTAGACACCTGACACACCCCACCGCCGATGCCTTCCGTGAAACGCCCCGAGAAAATTATTTTCGCGGGCAGAAATCCGTTTTTTTCCGTACGCGCGCCCACCGTTTCGTTAAAAGAAAACTCCGCGCCTTTTTCAAGTATTTTGCCGTCTATTTTTTCGGAAGCGAGTTTTATGTTGTGTTTGCGATTTTCACCGGAGGAATAAAAGAAAGTTTTAAAGGAGGCTGTCTCGACGAATTCGTAATCGCCGTAATCCTTACACGGCGATAAAAATCGAGTTTCGACGCTCTTACCGTGCGAATGATCCGAAGCCCGTTTTGGAACAGAAAAGTTTAATACCGTTACCGCAATCAAGGCGAAAACAACCGAGAATACCGATTTTTTCATACCGCTATAATGCGTAATTTGCGTTATTTTATGTTAAAATCTTGACTTTTAAACTTTTTCGCTATATAATCATATAGTCTTTACGACAAACTTAATATGCTTCCGTAGTTAAATGGATATAATAAACCCCTCCTAAGGGTTAGTTATGGGTTCGATTCCCGTCGGGAGTACCAA
>CAKQSC010000091.1 GCA_934271725.1 uncultured Clostridia bacterium | reverse complement strand
ATATCGGCGTTTTCCATAAGTTTTTCCTGCAATATTTCAAGAACGTCGTCGCAAACGCTTCTTGTCAAAGCCATTATTATATATTTTTTCAACTGACTCGTCGCGCCCATATCCGAAAGGAGATTTACGGCGTACATAATCAACTCTTCGTTACCGTAATCGAGCAAAGCGACTAATTTAGGTTCGCAGTCTTTATCCGAAATAATCGCTTCGAGCAAAAAGTCGGATACGGGAATATCCGTTTCAACGCTTTTAATCAAAGCGTTTACCTTTTCACCGGCGGTAAAAGTTTTATAATACTCGTTGGGACAAACTCCGCCCAACTCGTCGAAAACGTTGTTGCCGAACTTTTCGTACAGCGTAGCGACTTTGTTTTCCAACGTTTTTTCGTCGTATTTTCCTATGTTTTTATCGATAAACGACTGCATCGCTTTATCGAACATTTTATCGAAATTAACTATTTTCTTCATTTCCTTCTCCGTTGATAATACTTAACAGGCGGGCGTAATCCTCCGCCTTGCAACCGAAATCGGCACACACGTTAGCCACTTCGTCCGTAAATCTGTCGCCGTTAGCGGTAATCGCTATATACGCGCCTATACATTCGGACGAAAACGGTGCTTTTTTACCGTTATATACAGTAAGAAGTTTATAATACACGTCCTCCGCAATAGACGAAAAAGCATTGCAATCGCCCGTCATTAACGGCGCGACTTCACTCAACGCGATTGCGTAGCCTTCAAGCGTGTTTAAAGACAAATCGTCATCGTTTCCGAAAAATGAAAGCCGTTTTATTTTTATTTCCCTGTATATATTAGAATAAACAAACTTGATTTTTCTGTTATACCCTCTTAACACAAGCGCTTTTATCATAACTTTTTTGGTCGAATCGAACAAAAAAGCGTCAAGCAACAAATCGTTAAGCGTCTGTGTCTTTTTTTCCGACGCGCACGACGCGATTAAAGCCCCGGCGGCACGTTCCACCTCGTCGTCTTTCGTTGAAAAACACCAGTCCAAAGCGTCGTTTAAATAGTCGGCGTCTTTTTCCGTCATTTCTAGTTTTCCCGCAAGAACCTCGTCAATAAGTTTAAGAAGTCGTTTTTTTAGCCCTGTCCTTTTTTTTCGCCTCGTTCGACGCAAGATTAAGGTAATAACCGGCAACCCTTTTATCGTCCGTCAATTGTATTATTTTTCTGAAATATTTTACGGCATCTTCAAACTTGCAAAGATTATAATAGGTTATTGCGAGAAGATAGTATAAAGATACGTCGTAAGGCGTATAATCGAGCATTTTTACAAGATATTTCTCCGCTTTTTCAAACTTACGCTGTTCGCAGTAAGAAGACGCAAGCCTGAAAGTTCTGTTTTCGTCGTTGCCGATTTCTTTTTCGGCAAGTGAAGCGTAAGTAGCGGATTTCAAGTCGTCGCCCGAGTAGTAATACAAAACGGAAGCGTTGCACAACGCGTCAAACCCGTGCGGATTTATTTCGAGAGATTTTTTCGTATACTTCAAAGCCTGTTCCGTTTCGTTTGAAAACATATAGGCAAGAGCGACTTCGTTAAGGGCATCGGCATAATATTCGGAGTTCTCGTCGAATTCGTCAAACTTTGCAAGTACGCCGTCTATATCACCGCACAAAACGTCTTTGTGCATTACCGCTATTTTTTCTCTTTCTTTTTCCCTTTTCAGGTCGTCGGCAAACGCAAATCCTCTCTTTTCGCGAAAAGGCGAAAGCACTTCTTCGGCAAAATCGGCAAAAGAATCGGAATCTTCGTCGTCTATACCGCCGGACAAAACCTGTTTGTTCATATAATATGCGGAAATAAAGTTTTTGCCTAAACAATAATAATTCAGTCCCAAACCGCCGTATGCCTGACATTTCTCGTCTTCGTTACATACGGAAAGAAATCTGAACCACGCGTTTACTGCAAGTTCGTGCATGTTGCAATCCGCATAAGCGTCGGCAAGCATCATTAAAGCGTCTTTGTCGTTATGATTTTTTCTCAACGCGTTATGTATCATAACCATACCGCCGATAACGTCTCCGTCGGACAACTTTTCGTCGGCAATGTCGAGGTATGCGTCTATAAGTTTATTCAGTTGGCTCGTTTTGAGTTTTGCCATTTTCTTCCTTTAATCTGTCAATGTCTTCTTTGTAAAAATCGTACGTTTTACGGCAAAACTGACAATTTACTTCGATTTTACCGTCTTTTTCTATCATATCGTAAAGTTCGTCGAACCCGAGCGTGATAAGCATTTTTTCGATATACTCTTTGGAACACAGGCATTTATATACGGGCTTTGCTTCTTTGTAAAACAAATTGTCCATACCGAAAGAATCTATAAGAACGTCTTCAAGCGGTTTTTCTTTCACAAGCGTACTGATATTGTTAAGTCCGTTCATAATCTTTTCTGCCTTATCTATATGCTCGTCGTCGGCACCGGGAAGAGCCTGCAATATAACCGCCCCCGCTCCCTCGCATTTCAAATCCGTTCCTATTTTTACGCCTACCGCTATCGCCGTAGGAATCTGTTCGCTATACGCAAAATATGCCGTAAAATCCTCGCCCAACTCACCGCTTATAAGATTACACGTTCCGACGTAAGGTTCTTTAAGACCTATGTCCTTTACTACGGTTATTTTGCCCGTTTTTCCGACAAACGAGCCTACGTCGAGTTTTCCGTTTGCTTTGAGTGGCAAATCTCCGCAGGTGTTTTCTATGGAGGCGCGCATTTCCATTTTTCCGTTACCGCAAACAACAATATGACCTGCCGTGCCGTTTCCGTTTATAGTAACGGAAAGTTTATCTTCCTCGCTTTTGAATTGAGAACACATATAAGTCGCAATCGTAAGAGCCCTGCCTGCCGTAGCGGAGGAAAGCGGTGAAAGATTATGTATTTTTATCATTTCGTTGACCATATCCGTCGTGTCGAGCGCGGTTACGGAAAATTGATTATCCAGTGCGGTTGTCGTAATAAGTCTTGCCATAATTACCTTTTGTCCTGTCCTTCCAAGGTTACGGGACCTTCTTTAATTTTAATCAGGTTATTCGGCGTTTCGCCGTGGTCTTTAAACAACAATTTCAGTAGTATGGGCGCGAGTATGGAACTCACGAGAACGAGCATTATCGTTACCGCAAGATTTTTTGCATCGAGAAGTCCGCCGTTGATACCCTTTTGAGTTACTACCAACGCAACTTCACCTCTCGCGATCATTCCGACGCCTATTTTAAGGCAGTCTTTGTTACCGAACTTACATAATTTCGCGACAAGTCCGCACCCGATTATTTTACCGAGAATAGCCACCGAGACAAACGCGAGCGCAAACCACAAAACGTCGAGCGTAAAACTTGAAAAAGATATGCTTATGCCTATATTGGCAAAGAAAATCGGTGCGAAAATCATATAAGAACTTATAGTTATTTTCCTGTCGGTATATTCCGCCGATTTGTGGTTGGTCGACAAAATTATTCCCGCTATATACGCGCCCGTAATGTCGGCAACGCCGAACATCGCTTCCGCAACGTATGCATAAATGAAACATACCGCAAGCGACAATACGGGAAGCCTTCTCGTGTTCGGGTGTTTTTCTTCAAGTCTGTGAAAAAGTTTACTTACTCCTATACCGACCGCAACCGCGACTATGAAATAAACGAACATCCATAAAATAGATATCCACGCCGTGCCGTTCGGATTTATTAAATCGAGCAACCATGACGAAGACGCACCCGTACTTCCGACACCTCTTTTCAGACTTAACGCAATCGACAAAACTATTATACCCAAAACGTCGTCTATTATGGCGGCGGAAAGAATAACCGTGCCGACTTTTGTTTTGAGTTTATTCATTTCTTTAAGAGTTTCTACCGTTATTCCTACGCTCGTAGCGGTCATAATAACCCCGACGAACAAACAGGAAATAAGGTTTTTCGTACCCAAAAACGCACAACCTATACCGAATCCCGCCCCTAACGGAACCAAAACACCGCCGAGCGCGATTAAAAACGCCACAAGACCGGAAGATTTCAATTCTTTAAGATCCGTTTCGAGCCCCGCCGAGAACAGAACGAGAATTACCCCTACTTCCGCAAACCCGTCCAAATACGGGTTATTCGTCCCCGCGATAGGCAAAACCGCCGACGACGGTATATTGAAAATAAGTCCCCAGACAGACCTTCCCACAAGTATACCCGCGAGAATAAAACCCAAAACCTGAGGCAATCCTAATTTTCTCATAAGAATGCCCAAAAGTTTTGTAGACAACAAAATTATACCTAATTGCAAAACAAAGTCATATACGCTAATCATACGACGCACCTTTAAAAGTTATAAAAAGCCGAAAACGAATTTCGGCTTTCGACGGATTATTATTTTTTATCCTTTTTCTCGGCAGACGTTTCTTCCGTATTTTCCGTTTCGGTATTGTCGGAAACATTGCTGTCGTCAACGGTATTTTTATCGGCGTTTTTATCGTTCATATGTTCTTCGATATAACGCTTATTATCTTCTATCATCGCTTGCTTACTTTCCTGCAAACGCTTTAAATCCGCTCTGTTGAAAGTCGTGGGTAATTCCACAAGTTTGATTTCTTCGTCCGTAATGGGTTTGATAGGTTTGCCCGCAAGAACGGAAGTCGCAGAAAACTTTTCCATCTGCTCTTTATATTGT
>CAKQSC010000090.1 GCA_934271725.1 uncultured Clostridia bacterium | reverse complement strand
ATAATAGCCGTTATTGTAATAATTCGAGCCGTTACCGTAACCGTTTTGATTTTGATTCATATACGGGTTACCGGCGTTGAAATTCGCAAATCTGTTTTTGAGATATTCGTTATAATCAATCGGTTTTTTGTTTCTGACAATCATGAGAGTTATACCCGCGAATCCCAAAACGGAAAAAATCGTACAAACCAAATAACCGCGCGGCGTATATTGCTTGAATAACGCCGAATACACAAACACTTCAAAAACAATCGTTACAATCGCAAACGCGCTTATAACGTAAGACATTATATTTCCGACTTTTGCGAGCGTCAACGCAAGGTCGTTACTGTACCCGATAATCAAACCTTCGCTTTCGCTGAAAATTATTCCCGGGTTCACTCCCTTTAAAACGCTTATAAACGGATCCGCAAAAACGAACGCGACCGAAAGTACGTTTACCAACGTAGTCAGTCCCACAAGTACGGTAAAGGGTATAGCCATATCATTGTATACTTTCGAGCCGAGTCTTATTTTCCCGGCAAGTTTACCGAGCATATATAAGCGATAAAAGGGAATAAAAGCGAACCCCGCATGCAAACAGCCTTTGTTTTTTGCCATTCTATACAAAGCAAAACTCTGTAAAAAATAGAACAACAGATACAACGCTATCGCCGTAAACGCGGTACCTAGTATAGCGCCCGCCGATATTTCGACGTAACCTGTGGTTACTTCCGTATTTGTCGCTAAAATCATTAAATATTTCTCCTGTTTTTAAACTTGTTTAAAATCAATACGCTCTTGCGAAAATTACGTTCGTTTTCGCTTTTTCTCCGCAAATAGCGCAAGTTTCGCTTACTAATTCGCCGTCCTGCATAACGCGCGTAGTAGCCTGCAACAATTCCTTGACTTTATCTTCGCACGCTCTGTCTCCGCACCAGGACGCAAGCGCGAAACAACCGTTGTCGACAGCCTCTTTGATTTCGTCAATCGTTTTGCACTTAATTATTCTGCTGTCGCGCATCGCTTTCGATTTCGTAAACATATCGTTCTGAATGGTGTCGAGAAGTGTAAGTATTTCCTTATCGAGCGTATCAAGGCTCACCGTAAACTTTTCGAGAGTATCTCTTCTGGCAACCATCGCAACGTTGTTCTCTATATCTCTCGGTCCTATTTCGATACGTAAAGGAACGCCTTTCATTTCCCATTCGTTAAACTTCCAGCCGGGGCTCATATCCCTCGTATCGGCTTTTACTCTTATGCCGAGCGCTTTAAGTCTATCGTAAACTTCGTTAACTTTTTCAAGAACACCGCCCTTATGCACCGCAACGGGAATAATCACCGCCTGAACGGGCGCAACCTTCGGCGGAAGAACAAGTCCTCTCTGATCGCCGTGCGCCATTATAAGCGCGCCTATAAGTCTTGTGGAAACGCCCCACGACGTCGAATAAGGATATTTCTGAACGTTGTCGCTGTCAAGGAACTTCATTCCGGAAGCCTTTGCGAAGTTCTGCCCCAAATAGTGTGAAGTACCCGCTTGCAGACTCTTTCCGTCAAGCATCATCGCTTCCATTCCGTAAGTAGCGACCGCGCCGGCAAACTTTTCTTTTTCCGATTTCTTGCCCGTAAGCACGGGGATAGCCAGAAACTCTTCCGCAAAATCCTTGTAGACTTTAAGCATCGTCTGCGTAAACTCTTCCGCTTCTTCCGCCGTTCTGTGAACGGTATGCCCTTCTTGCCACAAAAATTCGCTTGTTCTCAAAAAAGGTCTCGTTGTTTTTTCCCATCTTACGACGTTTGCCCATTGATTCATTAAAATAGGCAAATCTTTGTAACTGTTAAGCCATTTGGCGTAGCAGGCGCAGATAATCGTTTCGCTCGTAGGTCTTACGATTAAAGGTTCGTCGAGTTCTTTACCGCCGGCATAAGTTACCACGGCGACTTCGGGCGCAAACCCCTCTACGTGTTCCTTTTCTTTATTCAAAAAACTTTGCGGAATAAACATGGGGAAATAAGCGTTTTCTACGCCTTTTTCTTTAAATCTTCCGTTGAGTTCGTTCTGAATACTTTCCCATATAGCATAGCCGTAAGGTCTTATAACCATAGTGCCTTTTACGGGACCGTAATCAACCAAACCGGTTTTAAGAACGACGTCCGTATACCATTGAGGAAAATCCGAATTTATGTCCGCTATTTCCTTTACAAATTGTTTTTCGTTGTTTTTCGTTTCCATATTTTTCTCCGAATGAAACTTTTTCGTTTACATTATACATTATTTTCACGCCCGTGTAAAGTTTTTTGAGTATTCGGCAAGGCATATTTCTTGCTTTACCGAAAAGTTTTTATAATATATTATAAAACACTTGTTTTAAAACGATTTTTGTTTTATTATAGACGTATAAGAAAAACATCAAGGAGTCAAACATGGATATTAACCAAAAATCAATCAATACTCTGCGTGCGCTTTCTGTCGAAGAAATCGAAAAAGCAAACAGCGGACACCCCGGCATCTGTCTGGGCTCTGCCCCTATCGTTTACGCTTTGTACGGCGAAATAATGAATTACAATCCCAAAAATTCCTCTTTCGTCAACAGAGATCGCTTCGTTCTTTCGGCGGGGCACGGTTCCGCGCTTTTATACGCCGTATTACATATGTTCGGCTTTAAAGTGAGCAAAACGGATCTTATGAACTTCCGTCAATACGGTAGCGTTACCCCCGGACACCCCGAATACGGCGTTACGGACGGCGTGGAAGTTTCTACGGGACCTTTGGGACAAGGCATTGCAAACGCGGTAGGTATGGCTCTTGCGGAATCCATGCTCGCTTCTAAATATAATAAACCCGGATATAAAATAGTAGACCACTACACCTACGCTTTATGCGGAGACGGCTGTATGCAGGAAGGCATAGAAAACGAAGTCGCTTCTTTCGCGGGAACGAACAAATTAGGTAAACTTATCGTTTTCTACGACAAAAACAACATTACGATCGAGGGAAAAATAGACACCGCTTTCGACGAGGACGTCGGAGCGCGCCACGAGGCGCTCGGTTGGCAGGTTATAAACGTAAAAGACGGCAACGACGTTTCCGATATTAAATCCGCGGTAGCAAAAGCGAAAAGAGAAAAAGACAAACCCTCCTTGATTATTGTCAATACTCACATAGGCTACGGAAGCCCGCTTGTCGACAACGCGTCGTGTCACGGTTCTCCCATAAAAGGAAACGATTTGGCGGAAACTCTCAAAAATCTCGGTATGAGCGACTACGAAAAGTTTGAAATACCCGAAGACGTTGCCGAAAACGTAAGCAAAAAAATAGAAAAACGCGCGGAATGCGAAGCGGAATGGAACGACCTTTTAAGAGCATACGAGAGAGCCTATCCCGATTTGGCGAGAGATTTCGTACGCACGATGAAAGGCGAACTTCCCGAACTTGACTCCTTCTATAAAAAAGCGGTTACCGAAAAGGAAGACGCTACGAGAAATAACGGAAATCTCTGCATTACCGAACTCGGAAAAACAGTACCGACTCTCGCGGGCGGTTCGGCAGACCTTGCCCCCTCCACCAAGGCGTTTTTAAAAGGAGAAGAATATTATTCGCCCCTTAACCGTTCTGGCAGAAACATACATTTCGGTATACGCGAACACGCAATGGGCGCGATATCGAACGGAATGTACCTTCACGGCGGTCTGCGTCCTTTCTGCTCTACTTTCTTTGTCTTCTCCGATTATATGAGAAACGCCATTCGTATGTCGGCGATAATGAAACTCCCCGTTATCTACGTTCTTTCCCACGACAGTATAGGCGTCGGCGAAGACGGTCCTACGCACGAGCCCGTAGAACAGTTATCCTCTTTAAGAGTTATGCCGGATCTCAACGTTATACGTCCTTGCGATTCGAGAGAAACGGCGGTTGCATATAAAACGGCAATCACGGCAAAACGCCCCACCTGCATTGTTCTTTCGCGTCAGAATCTTCCGCAATATAAAGCGAGATTTTCCGATATAGAAAAAGGCGGATATATACTTGCCGACAGCGTAAAAGAAGTTCCCGATGCGATAATTATAGCAACGGGAAGCGAAGTCGGGGTTGCTATGTCCGCAAAAGAAATGCTTAAAAAGAAGAAAATCGACATAAGAGTAGTCTCTATGCCTTGCGTAAATATCTTTGAAGAGCAAACCAAAGCGTATAAAGAAAAAGTATTGCCCTCCGCAGTTACGGCAAGAGTAGCGGTAGAAGCGGGCGCAACGGCGATTTGGTATAAATACGTTGGACTTAACGGCAAAGTTATAGGAATAGACACGTTCGGCGCGTCCGGCAAAGCGGAAACTTTGTTCGAGGCGTTCGGAATTACTGCGGAAAACGTTTGCGGTGCCGTCAAATCGGTAATTAAGAAATAAATTTATAACAATAGAAAAAAACAGACGCCTTCGGGTGTCACCATTAGGGAAACAGGCGTAGGCGAAAAGCGTACGCCTGTTTTCTTGTCTTTTACGGCAACTCTATTTCGCCTACGTGGGTTAGAAATATTGTTACGGTTCTTTTGAATCCGTTTTCAGTTTTTACCTTTTCGGAAACAATAATTTTGTCTATTAACAACCTTACTATTTCGGGAGTAAGTTTTTTTATTCTTCCCGCCTTGACAACGATTGAAACGAAATTATTTATATTGTCGTTTATCTCGTCATAGCGTTCTAT